>JBNMNM010000073.1:0-10165 GCA_051275585.1 bacterium
AAATTACACCTAAATGGTCTAAACGATCTACTTGAAACGTCTTCGTCATGATTCTCCTCTTAATTAGATTTAGTTCTGATCAAAAGGATAAACCATTTTTTAAATTTGTCACCTGCTCAATGTCAGTTATTAGTCTTATTTTATCCAATAGATCGGGAAACTAATGCACCAATCCCAATTGATAACCCAATACAAATAGAAGTAGTAAAAAATAAAATTGAACCAGCATATCCAACAGCAGAAGCAAGTACTACTTCTCCTAATAAACTTAAAAAATACAAATCTACAAGATCAACAAGAAACAGTGCAATGAAGCCTATTGATGAACTCAATGACATAACCACAACATGGCTCTCATGGTTGAACCTGTTATAAATTTGGCACTTTTCATACTCCTCCTAATATTTCCGAAAAGAATTTCCTATCTATCTCTATAAACACTTTATAAAAAAGTAGATTTATAGAAGATCTACTACTTTAATCGAATTACTTTGATTAGATTTTATCAAAACTGAGATAAGACTATCCCGAAATACAGGATGATTTGATTATTAATCAACCTTTCTTATTGTTGTGAAGGATGTTGATGAAAAGAGGGGGAATAATGGGAGTTGTAGGAAAACTTTTAATAAAACAATATCTTAAAATGGAGGATTTATTTTTTTGAGAGGAATTTTATAAAAAAGGAATCACCAACTTGCTTCGAGAAGGTGATCATTAAATTGAAGATCTAACAAAAACTATTTTTAGGCACCTATTGGAATATGTCTAAAATATAAAGTTTTGTTTAAAAGCAGTATAATCAGCATTAATATTTGGTATGGATTCACTTATATGACTTAAATCATTTAAATGAAGAGAGGAGGGTATATATCATATATCTCATCTAACCACACTGCTTTGTTATCTCTAGAAAGAAACAACATAGCAATCTTGTAACTAGGAGAGGATAAGAAAGCTAGTTTTTGAAAAGTCAAAGTAGGTTAAAATACGCCATTTTTATAAAAATATTTTAATATCAGTTATTTATTTATATTTTTAGGCTAAATATTAGTATTTTTTCTCTGAAAAAAAACATCTAAATAGAAAATAATATAAAAAAATACTTAAAAAAGTAGGAATATAAGAACCACTTATGACTAGAAAAAAAGGTAAATTTAAGAATCTTTCACTTGAGACTCTGAAAAATAAAATAAAAGTAATTTAAAGTAGTATAATCAGAATAAATGTTTGATATGGATTCATTTATATGACCTAAATTATAAAAATAAAAAGAGGAGAGTCTATCACTGTTCTCAGAATTACACTATTTTTTATTTATAAAAAACAATTAGATAGTTACTTTATAATTAAAAATAGGCAAGAAAGGTAGGTCCTTAAAATTTAAATAAGGAAAAATGAATTTGTGGTTGAGTATTATTGTGAATTGATTATCTATATATTTAGTATAGATTAATTCTTTTTAAGTTTAAATTTTTTAAAGATTTACTTTAAATCTAAAAATAAAAAGTTTGATTATTGAATAAGGAGTAAATTTAGAAATCATTTTTAATTGAATTATCAAATATGATTTTTGTCTATCAGGGGAAATTTGGGTAGAAATGGAATTGAGCTTTTAGAGGAGTGGTTTTTCCTTCACAAAAAACCAAAAATTCAAGGATCTTTCACTTGAGGCTGTGAAAAACAAAATAAAAATAATTTTAAAGTAGTATAATCAGAACCAACGTTTGGTATGGATCATTTGCATGACCGAAATCATTCAAATGAAAAGAGGAGGGTATGCATCAACTCCAATTACACTACTTTATTATTCCTTAAGAAAAACATGTGTTTCTCTGAAGAAATAATATGACCCTGTTATAACGATCAAAAAATAAGAAAGCTAGTTTTTGAAAGGTCAAAGTAGGTTAAAGTAGGTAAAAATAGAGTTTTAATTTTTAAAAAAACCTTTTAAAACAAATAGTTATTATGTAATTTTTTTTGTAGAATTTTTTAAACGAATGATTTTTCCACCACAATTTAAATATTGATCTTCATGACAGGTCAATAAAATTACCTGATAGCGTTGTGCCGCTTTAAATAAAATGGTTTGCATTCGTTTTCTACGAGAATCATCTGAGTATACAAGAGCATCATCAAGAATAACACTAACAGGCAAACCTTTTTCAACAAGCAAATCTGCATAAGCAAGGCGAACAATAATTGCAATTTGCTCTCTTGTTCCTAAACTTAATCGACTAAAATCCTCAGTTTTTCCTTTTCTAACAATAGTTTGAACCGTCAATTTTTCATCAACTTCAGGGATGCTTTCAGGCATTAATATTTTTAGATAAGAAAGAATTTTATCTTGAATTGGAGTTGTAACTGCTTTTCTTGTTTGTTGAACAGATTGTTCTAATTGAGTATGAAGTAGTTTTAAGGCTTTTGCCTTTTTCTCTTTTTGCTGAAGCTCTTGTGTTGATTGATAAATTTGACGATCTAAAGAATCTACTTTTTCTTGCAATTCTAACTGACCAAGTGTGTTTAATTCAATTTTGAGTTCACTCGCACGAGATCGATTTTTGTGATAATCTTTTTGAATATGTTCAAAAGACTGTTGTGCTTGAGATAACTCAAGTTGAATTACTTCAGGATTAAGCTCATTTAATTGATCAAAAAGCTGATCGCATTGATTTTGACATTTTTTAACCTCTTGCTTGGCTTCATAATTGTTTTCCTGCCACTCTTGATCACTTAATTCATTTTGTTGTTCTTGTAATTGTGACTGATTTTCTTGGAATTGTTTTGTAAGAAGATCTTTTTCAACTTTTAATTTTTGATGTTTTGTTCGTTCTTGTTGTTCCAAAGATCTTTTTTCTTTTACCTGAGCAGCAAGGTCTCTTGATTTTTCTTCAAAAAAGTTTCTTTGTTCTGCCAACTCATCAAAAGATTCATTTTGAATCTCTAAATCAGGAATTTGATTCCATTGCAATTTTAATTGTTGAATCTTCTTCTCTAGTGTTGGAAGTCCTTTTTTTGCATAAATGTGAATTTCTTGGGAAGCTGATTGAATTTTTAGTTCAAGATCATATTTATGTCGTAATTGTGTTTGAGCAATTTCTAAAGATTCAACAGAAAGTTCTTCGAGGTAGGTTTCTAAACGAATTTGTTGATGATTAAGATCATGCCTGAGTGATTGAAGCGACTCACCAACAGCAGGTTCAATAATAATAGTTCCAATTCCTTTAATCTTCAGTTCAGATGTATCATTAAAAGAAATTTGATCGCCATTAGAATATACCTGTCCATTAAATTGAATAGTCTGATTTGGTTCTAATTTGAGTTGGATTCGACTAGAAAGTGCATCAATTTGAAGGTGTAAGGAGTCTACTTTATTTTGAAGGTTGGTTAAGTTTTTTATACTATTTTCATTAACTTGATATTGAGCTTTTTTAATTTCTAACTGGTTAAGTCGTTCTTGTGCTGAAACTGCTTTTTGATAGTTTTCTTGAAGATCAATTAAGTCTTCATTCAGTTTTTGTTTTTCCTGTTGTTTTTGTAGACTAATGATTTTTTTAGAAACAACTCGTAACTCATTTTGAGTAGTTTCAAACTCTTCATTTACAATTCCGCTAACATTCTCAAAGGATATAAGTTGACTCTTTGATTCAGATTCACTGTTTTCTAATTGTTGAAGGTGAAATTCTTGTCTTTGATGAGATTCAAGTAATTGTTGTCTTTGTTTCCAAATTTTATCTAATTCATTTTGTTTTAAGTTCGCAATTTTAAGGTCTCGCTCATATTGTGCAATCTGCTTTTGAAATTCTTGAATTTCAATAAACTTTTTTTCAATGATGTGTACTTCTTCTTTTGCAGATTCAAGTTGCTGATTTTTTTTATAGCGTTGAAGGATTTCTTCAATGGTTTGCAACTCATCCAAACGGTTTTGATAACGAGATAACTCTTCTTCTGCGATTTGTTGTTCTTTTTCTAATGTCTTTAAATGTTCAATTTTGTTTTTGAATGCGAGATTATAGTTGTTATTTTTGTCCGTATAAAATTCTTTTTTTAATTCTTTTACTTTTTCTAACAAAAGATGATTGGCTTTATCTCCAACTACACCTTGAATTTCATGATCAAGAGTTGTTTCAAGAGATTGATAAGACCGCTCACTTACTTGGATTGGTAGAAATGTAGTTCCTTGATCAACCCAAAGTAATCCACTAATTCCTTGATATTCAAGTTTACTTGCTCCCTTACTCATATATTGATAGTTCAAAAATTGAGCGAGAAAATCTCTTGCATCCTCTCCTGTTTTTTTATCTCCACCATTAATAAGCAGTTCTGTTGATCCTTTCTTAGTGGTCGCAAAATTTTGTGTGAGAACATAAGTTGTATCCTTATGTTCAAAAGCAAGTTCAACTTCAGGAACTATCGCCGTTTGTCCATAAGGATAGTATGTTTTGACTACTGAACCAGTCACTCGATTAAAGAATGCAGCTTTTAATGCTCCAAGCAATGTTGATTTTCCTGCTTCATTACTTCCACTAATAATATTTAATTGTTCACTTAAGTCTTGAATATGAACTTCTTGATTCTCAAACTGTTGGAAGTTTTTAACTCGGATGTTCTTAAAGTGCATGTCCGCTTTCCTGAAGGAGTTTGTGTTCTTGATACAAAATTTCGAGAGCTAATTCAGCAAATGCTTGATCTTCTTGAGTTGGATCATCTTTGATCTTAATTAAGTTATGAACCACATCATGAATCACACTATTTTTTGTTAAAGACTGAATATCTTCTTCACTTGGTTTTCGAGCTAACTCTTCCTGTTTTACTCGTAAATAATGAAAGCGAGCTTTCCAACTATCTAATATTTTTTCTAAATTGCTTTGAGTTGCAAGATTAATACTACCTTTTAAAGATAACCTAACAATCTGTCGTTTTGCTTCCCCAAGTTGAGAAAGTTGATTATTTAGAATTTGAATGTCTTCTTCTGCATAGATTTCAAATTCAAATTTTTTCCATTCATAATATGTAGTTGGAATTTCTGTAACTGTTGGTTCCTTCCCTGCTTCTTCAAGTTCAATCAATAAACAATTTCCAGGGTTTGTACTCCGAAAACGATCGGTTTCGTGAGTACCTGCATACCAAATACGATTATTAATTTTTTTGGTTCCATGCCAGTCACCAAGGGCAAGATAATCTAGTTTTGCTGTTTCAGCTCGGTTTTGAGCAATCAAATTATGGTTTTCAACCTCTTCATTTAAAATTCCTTGTACAGTTCCATGAGCTAAACCAATTCTAAAAATACCATCTTCAGTTTCAATTTGATCAAAGTAATGAGTTAAATCACTAGTTTCATGACGATACTGAAGAGGTGCAGGAAGAATTGTAACTTGTTCATCACAAATAGAAATTGGTTCTGGTTTGAGAGCCAGAATAATATTATCAGGTAAAATTTTTAGATTTTGAATTCGTGTCCAAACACTCTGAGCAATATGAGCATCATGATTTCCAGGAATTAGAACCCAAGTTCCTGAAAATTCTTGCATTGCGTAGATTGTTTTTCTTAATAAATCATTTCCAAGAGTGTTGGCGTCAAAAACATCACCAGCAACAAGAATTGCCTCAACTTGGTTTTCTTTTGCAATTTGAACAATCGAATCAATTGTTTTTACTCGTTGAGAACGAACTTCCGCACCAGTATCGCCTTCGATTGTAGTGAACGGTTTTCCGATTTGCCAATCAGCAGTATGAAGTAAACGAATCATAGAATATCGAAGAAAATAGAGGGAAAGAATGATAATGAAGATCAAAAACTATTTTGTTATAACCTGCGAAGAAAAAAACTCAAAGAGGAGAAATTGAATTTATACCTTTTCTTCATTTAACACCTGATGTGTATTTTGAAAATAGGTAAACATGTCTCTTCAGGTTTCCAACCTTTGTTTAGTGCTTGAAGGATATATTCTCGAACTTGTTTTGGAAGGATTACTAGATTTGTAGCTGATAGAGTCTCCAGATCAATTTATGATTGAATCTTTTGGAAAAATTGGAGTGATCAGTTTTTGTTAAGAGGGAATGTTAGTCAGAGTTTGGAGTGAAGAACCTCTAGGTTAGAGATTCTTCATAATCTTTAGAAGGGCTGGTCTAAATTAGTATTTTTTGCTTATGCCATTGCTGGTTCTGGAAGAAGCAGTTTTTGTAGATCAGTTTCTACATCACTAGTAAGGTTTAAGTTAAACTGTTCTTGTAAAAATCCTACAATTTCATCATTTACGAATTGAGGAGGTTTTGGCCCTAAATAAATATCTTTGATTCCTAAGCTGAATAAAGATAATAGAATCAATACTGCTTTTTGTTCCATCCAACTTAAAACAATTGCGATTGGTAGGTCATTAACTGGAATGTCCAATGCTTGACTTAATGCTGTAGCAATATGAACCGCACCATTACTATCATTACATTGTCCAAGATCTAAATATCGTGGAATTCCTGTATCTGGAACAGTTCCAAAATCAATATCATTGAAACGGAATTTTCCACAAGAAGAAGTAATGATTACACAATCTTCAGGTAAACTCTTTGCTAAGTCTCGGTAATACTCACCTGGTTTTCCTGAAGCATCACAACCAGCAATTACAAAGAACTGTCGAATTTTTCCAGCTTGAACTGCTTCTAAAATTTGAGGAGCAAGAGTTAAAACTGTTTTGTAGTTGTGTCCTGTTTGTAGTGTTTCTTCACTTTCAAAACCATCAACATCAGGAAGACTTAGTGTTTTTTCAATTAATACATCAAAGTTATCAGCATCAACTTTTTGGATGTTTTCAACACCAACAATTTTGTAACCAAACATTCGATCAAGATAACTAGAATCTTTTTTCGGAGTAATAATACAGTTTGTTGAAACAACAATAGTTCCATTCCATTTTTCAAAAAGTGTTTTTTGATCAAACCAAGCTTTTCCTATATTTCCTTTTAAATGAGAATATTTTTTTAATTCAGGATAAGCATGTGCAGGCAACATTTCAGAATGAGTGTAAATGTTAATGCCTTTTCCTTCTGTTGCGATAAGCATTTTTTCTAATAAGTCAAGATCATGACCTGTAATTAGAATTGCTTTTCCTTCTGCTTTATTTTGACTTACTGTAACTGGAGTAGGAACCCCCTAAACGAGAAGTATGTGCATCACCAAGAATATCCATTGCTTTTACACCAGCTTGTCCAATCTTCATCAACTGTGCAATGTGATCATCAAAAGTAAAATTTACATTGGTTAACGTAAAATAAAGTGTCTCATTTACAACATCATCAACTTCTAATGTATTGGCACCAAGTTGTCTTGCATGTTCTCGATAAGCTGCAAGAGCTTTTAGGCCGTAAATCATCATATCTTGTAGTTTTGCTAGTGTTGCGGTTTTTCCGCAAGTTCCAACATCTGTTCCTTTACTACCACAACCATTGATGGCACTCATTTCACATTGATTACAAAGCATTTCTAAGTTTTTCATAATCTTTCCCAATACAGATTTTTAAAACAAAATAAGTATTTTTTTTGTAAAGAAGATCTTTTAGTCGTGAAGTCGGATAAAGAAATAAGAACTTTTTTTTAAAAAGACAACTAAAAAAGGACTAATTTTGTCCGAATTGATTTTTTTTAGATAAATAAACTTATTATTGTTTGATTTCTTTGTCTTTTTAAGAAGGAGAGTTTTTTATTATTTTGTGACAAATCAAAAAGAATGCTTACTTTTTAATTTGATTCTGATTGGAGCTTTAGCTGTATATGGTATTTTTCCTGAACTTTGATATCCTTCCTTAGAAACTTCAATCCATTCTATTTTTTGAAATTGAAACTGGAAAAATACACAACCATTTTGATCCGTTTTTTTGCCCATATAGTTCATGCTCAAAGACATTGGAGTAACAATGGCATCTTTGATTGGTTTTTTTGTAGTGCTATCTTGAACAAGGACACTTGGTTTTGTTGTACATGTTCTAATAAACTCAAATGATTCTTGAAGAAATTGGATTAATCTATATTTTCTCATTTTGAGGTGACTCAATTAAAAGAAGTTTTTTATTACGTTTCATCTTTTTGATTTGACTCTCTCTTTTGCTGGCTGTGCTACGATTATGTTTATTTTCTAAATAAACAATTTGCTTTGGTTGTCGTCCTCGAAAATATTTTGCTCCTGTTCCAGTGCGATGTTGCTCAAAACGTCTTTCAATATTGTTTGTGATTCCAGTATAAAGAGTTTCATCTGAACAGAGAATTATATAAACTTGCCAAGTCAGTTTATTTTTATCAGGCATCTATTTATCAATTTCTGTAGAAGGTCGGTTATTGCTCATTATAACTCTAAAATATTAATTTTAATTAATAACAGACATTATTTATCATTAATGGTGAAAGTCCATATTTATTCACTATAAAAGTTAAATTAGGAGTAAATTTATATAAAAACACCTTAATTTGTGATTTTTGTAGTTAGGACTATTTTTAGGAGAGTTTTATTAGAGTTATAAGCACTTTTTCCGCCAGTTGATAAACTTTTGAATAAGCCAGTTCGTGGTTTTACTGCTTCTTAATTAATGTGGAGAGTTGGAGTTACCATTCTCGATCATTCTTATCATGTCCAAATATTCTTTTGAGTGATCACCTGCGAAATTATCCTTTTCTGGTTTTGTCAGATTTCCTTTTGACTCAGGAACATGACTACTAATTATTTTTTTAGGTTTCTCATTCCATGTAACATTAAAAGCCGAAAGAATTGGGAAAAAGCACAGTTCTGAGTATGCAGGAATATTGTCATGAATCCACCAAGCCATTGCTTGCCAATGACCTGTTTTTTCATAATAGGGGAGAAATGAGTTTACAACAATGCAAGCTGTAGCTCCTAAATAATGATTTGCATCACGATAATCCCAAATATGACCCCCATAGTTTGCTTCATTACTTGCACAATTATAGTTTTTCTCATTTCCTTTCTGATTGACTGCTGGTGATCGATACCCAGAGCGAATGCTAATTCTTCCAAATTTTTCTTGAATTGGTTCCAGAATAGTAAGGCACAACTGTTTTCCTGCCTCAATTGCGAGGTCTGGATCATCTGGAATATTTGGAATCATTTCAATTTGAGAAATTTCCGAATACAAAAAATCCCTCATAAAAAATGAAGATGAAAGTTGGACTCGTCCTAATTCTTCTAATTTTTTTACTGAAGATGGTTTTCTCATAGAATACTTCTTATATTAAAATTGAATCAGATTTTTGATGTTTTAGTTTACTTTAAAAACGTTCTTTTTCTTTCTCCACTTGCTTTAATATTAAAACAGATGAAAAAATATTCACCTTATTTATTCTAAAATGTGTATTTGATGGGAAAAGTTAAAGCTCAAGACAAATCGAATGAAATTTTTTTATAGGGCTAGAATCTATGTTGCATTGTATTATTTTTTTAATTCTTGAAGTATTGATCGTTATTGGCTCGCTAGGTAGGGATCTTACAACAATTACACCTTGGCTATTGGGAATAAATTTTACGACAGCTATTTTCTCAATAAACTTTACTTTTTTTAGTTATCAACTCTCAAAGTATAAGGCTATCTACAGTAAAATTACGAAAAGACAATGGTTTGATATAGTACTATTATTAGTACTTCCATTTTTACCCTTAGTTTTCTTTTTGTATGTTCCAAAATATTTTGGAATGGCTGCTTTATGGTTATTACCTATATTGGCCTTATCATCCATTGATAGTGCATCACTAACATCTAGATACTTAAACCCTACCCAATTCATTAAAAATAGCTTTAGTGATAAAGCCATTTCGCAATACTTAGACTTAATATCAAAAGAGGTAAATAAAGAGGTTGATAATCATCAAGTATATTTATCTAATAAAGGTAAATTTCAAATTCCCTCTCATGCATATGATTTTGAACCAGAAATATTAGGGCTTGAACCTATTGATATGTGGGATTCTATTGCTGTAATTACCAAACTATCTATTGAAAATAACGATTATCCGATATGCCGACAGGCTATAAATGCAATTTTGAAACTAGTTCTAGCATCCTATTCGTTCAAATTTGAAGGAGAAAATACTTATCAGGTAGATAGTGGAATAAAAATAATTGCACAAAAACGGTTACACTCAATTATAAGCTATGTTGTTGATTT
>JBNMNM010000074.1:0-10152 GCA_051275585.1 bacterium
CAGTCATTGCTGTAGGCTCTACAGTGGTAATTACACAAATTTCATCAGCAGAAGCATTAAAACGAAGAACACTAGAGGCAATTCCTGCACCTGTATCAATTAAAAAATAATCATACTGAGATTGCAGCTTTGAAAGTTCTGATAATAAATATGCTTGTTGTTCTCGGTCTAACTCTGACATTTCATTAACACCAGATGAACCAGGTAATATATCAATTCCTTCTGGGCCCTTCATGATGATATCGTTAATACTACGTTTTCCTGTTAAAAGATCATCAATTGTATATTGAGGAGTAAGTCCAAGCATAATATCAATATTAGCCAAACCAAGGTCAGCATCAACTAGGAAAACTTTTTTTCCTTTTTTTGCTAGTTGGATTGCTAAATTGATTACAGTGCTGGTTTTTCCAACACCACCTTTGCCACTTGTAAAGCTAATTGCTCGAACAGAAGATAGATCAGAACTATCCTTGTTCAAGGAATCAGGATCAAATGTCCCTTCTTTAAATTTTTCACGAAGGCTTGAAGCTTGGTCTTTATTCATCGAATGACTAGATAAATGATATTGTCATAAAAACTAATCAAGAGATTTTCAAAATTGAAAATCAGTCTTGGGGAAACCAAAGTAGAAAACAATATTATATAAGTGCTGGTGTTTTAATAGCAAGATTATGTACCCCCGACAATAGAAGAACAGTATGGACTAATTTTATTCACCAGAAATATTGAGTAAAAGGTCAATAAGTCGTTCTCTTGATGCTGGTTCTAAATCTTCAGGTACATTTTGCCCTGTAGTTAAGTAGACTAATGGTAGCTTAAAACGAATCGAATGGTTAAAAATTGCACCATAAGTAGTTGATTCATCTAATTTAGTAAAGATAACTCCACCAATTGCAACAGAACCAAATCGTTTTGTAATTTCAATTAGATCACTATCTTTTGTTGTTGAACTAAGAACTAAAAAATTCTTAAATTCAGGATGATTTTCAAATAGTTCACGTAATTCTGACATTTGAATTTCATCTCTTTGAGAACGACCAGCAGTATCAATAAGAACTAAATCTTTATCTTTAAATTCTTCGAGACTATTATCCAGTTGTTCCTGACTATTTACGACCCGAATTGGAACTTTAATAATTCTAGCATACTCTTTTAACTGTTGAACGGCTGCAATCCGAAATGTGTCAATTGTAATTAAAGCAATTTTCTTATTTGGATTTTGCAGTTTTTCAATAGAAGCAATTTTTGCAACAGTAGTTGTTTTTCCTACACCTGTTGGTCCAATAAAAGTTAAAACTGTAGGTTTTTTGTCTGTAGGTGATTTTGGTTGTGTTGGTGTTTCATCAAGTTTGACAACTTGCATAAACATTCTAGCAACATATAACTTTACATAAGAAAAGTTATTAATTTCATCACCTGGAATTTTCTTTTGAACCTCTTCTACAAGTCTTTTTGCAAATTTTTCTTCAACACCATTAAATGTTAATTGCTGATATAAGGCAATTAAATGGTCATGCAAATCTTGCTCTTTTAAAAAACCTGATTGAGAAATTAAGGTATTAATCATGCTTTTGAGTTCAGTTAACTCATATCGCATATGATTAATATTTCCTTCATCATTAATTTCTCTACGTTGGTTTTTCCGTAAATCATTAATAACATCCTTTAAATCTCCAATTTCGTGTTGAAGAGGAGCAAGTAAATTTAAACCTTGAAAAGGATTTTTTTGTGTATTTTGTGCTGGTTCTACTGATTTAGGGACTACTTGAGGAGCTTGTACAGCATCCTCTTGAGCAGCTACAACTTCTAATACTTCCTGTCCAAAAAGTCCAAACGCACCACCACCCTTCTTTACCTTACGGGTAGATACAATAACAGCTTTAGGACCAAGATCCTTTTTGATCATAGAGATTGCTTCTTGCATGTCTGAAGCAATGTATTTCTTTACTTGCATTGTTTTTTGTCTCCTAGAACCGCAGTTTAGGAAGATTTAAGTGATGATATATTAGGTGACATACTCAATAGTTCCTAGAGACTCAATTCTTGCATCTTGTGCAACTTCATTATGAGATAACACTACTAAGTTAGGAATAAAACGTTCTGTTAACTTTTTTAAATGAGGACGAACCATAGGAGAACAAAGCACAAGAGGTTGATAATTAAACATATTAAAATTTTCAATCCCTTTTTCAATCAATGAAATGATTGCTTGTGCAACTGAAGGATCTAATCCGAGGTATGATCCTTGACTTGTTTCATGAATTGCATTTGAAATTAAATTCTCAATTTCTTGATCAAGAGTCATTACAGGCAAGATACCTTCATCATTTTGATATTGTCTAGTAATGTTTCTCGCAAGGTTTTGTCTTATGTGCTCAGTTAATAGGTCAGGGTCTTTTGTAAATGGAGCACTATCAGCTAATGTTTCAAGAAGTGAGTGAAGGTCTCGAATTGAAACATTCTCTCGTAATAGGTTCTGAAGCACTCGTTGAACAACACCTAAACCTAATAAATCAGGAATAAGTTCTTCTACCACTTTAGGTTCATGCTTAGCAAATCCATCAAGAAGATTTTGTACTTCTTGACGACCTAAGAACTCATAAGCATTAGCTTTAATTATTTCAGTAAGGTGTGTTGAAATCACAGTTGGAACATCAACAACAGTATACCCAGCAATTTGTGCTCGTTCTTGTTCTGAATTTGGAATCCAAACCGCAGGTAATCCAAATGCAGGTTCAACTGTTGGAATTCCATCAATTTCTTCATCTACATCTCCAGCTTTCATTGCTAGGAAATGCTCTAACATCATCTCACCCTTTCCTACTTCAATTCCTTTAATAATAATACTATATTCTCCAGGCTCTAACTGAAGATTATCTTTAATATGAACAGGTGGGACTACAAATCCCATATCAAGAGCAATTTGTCGACGAATTGCTTTTACTCTTTCAAGCAGTTCTCCATCTTGGTCAGGATCAACTAGAGGAATTAATGCATACCCTAGTTCTAAGCCAAGTAAATCGATAGGAAGTAAACTTTCAATATCTTCATTAGATTCAGTAAGGGCTTCTGCTTCTTCAACTTCTTTCAGATGATCAGTTTCACCCTGTTCTGTTTGTTCTTTTTGATAACCAATCCAAGCTACAGAACCTAAAATAATACTTAAAATTAGGAATATAGTTTTTGGCATTCCATCAACAAAAATAAATAAAAACAGACAAATAGATACTAATCCTAGTGCTCGATAATTTCCAAAAAGTTGGGTTCCAAAATCAGCACCAAGTCGGTTTTCAGCACCTGCTTTCGAAACGGTAATACCAGCCGCTGTCGAAATAATCAAAGCAGGAATTTGACTAACTAAACCATCACCAACAGTTAGCATTGTATATGATTTAGCCGCATCACCAATAGGCATATCATGAATTAAAACGCCAATAATCAAACCACCAAGAATATTAATTCCTGTGATGATTAAACCTGCAATGGCATCTCCACGAACAAATTTACTTGCTCCATCCATTGCTCCAAAGAAATCAGATTCTCTTTGAATGGTGGTTCGTCGTAATTTTGCTACACCTTCATCAATAATTCCAGCATTGAGGTCAGCATCAATAGCCATTTGCTTTCCAGGCATTGCATCAAGAGTAAATCTTGCCGCAACCTCAGCAATCCTTCCCGCACCTTTTGTAATTACAATAAAATTGATAAGAACAAGGATGAGAAATATAATAATACCAACAACATACTGACCACCAACTACGGTATCTCCAAAAGCTGAAATTACTGCACCTGCTGCTCCACCACTTGCACCTTTATTTCCATTTAATAAAATTAAACGGGTTGAGGCAACATTGAGAGACAAACGAAATAGTGTTGAAATCAGTAAGGTAGTTGGAAAAATAGAAAAATCGAGTGGCTTAATTGTATAAAGAGAAACAAATAGAATCAGCAAAGAAAGTGTAATACTTAAGATAAGCAGAATATCTAACATCATTGGTGGCATTGGAATAATCATTACTGCGAGGATTCCAATTACTCCAACAATTAAGAGAAGATCTGAGTTTACAAGTTTCTTTATGCCTGTTGCTTCTGCCATTATGAGCAAAAAATATAAATGAGTTAGTGAATATATTTGGTGATAATATTGTCTTACAACTATAAGAAGATAAAACTTACTTCTAAAAAAGCAAACTTATATTCTTTGAAAAATTGAAAACCCTAAAGTATGAGTTTTATTTTTTCTTTTTAAGTCTATATACAAATGCGAGAATTTCCGCCACTGCTTTAAAAAATTCTTCAGGAACAGCCTCTCCAATTTCAACCTGATAATACATTCCACGAGCGATTGTAGGGTTTCTATAAACTGGAATATCGTTATCTTTTGCAATTTCCATAATTCGTAAAGCTAGAAAATCCATTCCTTTTGCAACTATTTCGGGAGCTTCCATTGTTGCCCGATCATATTTTAATGCAATAGCAAAATGAGTTGGATTATTCACAATAACATCAGCATGAGGAACTTCTTGCATCAATCTAGCTTGACTCATTTGTTTTTGAATTTCTCGAATTTTTGCTTTAAGCTGTGGATCTCCTTCTGACTGTTTCATTTCCTCTTTAATATCCTGTTTTGACATTTTTAATTTTTGTTCCATATCCCACTTTTGAAACGCAAAATCAAAAATAGCCATAGTTAGGATGGCTAAAAATACTCGAAATGAAAACAGACCAATCACAGAAAACGTATTGTCTAGCAGTGTAGAAACGCCTGTACTTGGTAAATTTAAGAATAACTGCATACTATCTAGGAATGTTTTATAACCTAAGTATGAGAAAACTCCTATTTTAAATACTGATTTTAATAACTCACTAAATGCTTGTTTTGAAAAAAAGCGACCAAATCCTTTAATTGGATCTAGTTTTTCTAGTTTAGGAGTAATAGGTTTGAGGCTAGCTTTAACACCTACCTGTATAACACTAATAAAAATTCCTAGAAAAATGGCAACAGCAAAAATAGGTAAAATAACATAACCCATTTTGGTTAAAACGAGCTCAAATAAGCCTTGGATAAATGGAACAGTAAATTTTTGAGAGTTAATGTTTTGAAAAAAATAACGGAATAGTTCAATAAAATGTTTTTTACTTGATTCTGCTGTAAAGTAAAAAAGTAAAAGGTATGCACCTAACAAAGCTGCTGAATTTAGCTCTTTACTAAATGCAACTTGTCCTTCTTCTCTTGAATCATCCCTTTTTTTCTGGGTGGGTTCTTCCGTTTTTTCTTCACTAGAATCAGCCATTTTACTTCGTTATTAAAGTCAAAAGTTCAATGATTTGTTTGTCTAAAGAGAAAAATAGCTCTTTTAATGCAGTAACAAAATAAGGCATTCCAACAATTAGTAAAAATAATCCTAAACCAATTGTTAATGGAAAACCAACAACAAAAACGTTAAGTTGAGGAATTGAACGAGCAAGGAGTCCCATAACAGTATTTGCAAGAAGTAATGGAACAATAAAAAGTCCTGCTAATTTAAGTCCAATAACAAACATTTCAGCACTTAAGCGAATGATTACATCTATTTTTCCACTTGAAAATAGAAAACCACCAATTGGAATTTTTTGATAACTTTGGAAAAGTGTGTCTAAAAAAATAAGATGACCATCAAACAAAACAAGAAGCAATGTTGCAATCATGACTTGAAATGATGCAATAATAGAAATTTGAGAATTTGAAGTAGGATCAACCACATTTACAACGGCAAAACCCATTTGGTAACCAACTAAACTCCCAGCTAACTCAATTCCAGCAAACATCAAACGAGGGATTATTCCTATAAGTAGTCCAATCATTAACTCTTTACTAACAATTGTAAAATAATCAGCAACAGTCCAGCCCGTAAAACTAAAACCACTAGGTGCAAGATTATAAAAAATTAGAGAAATAATAAGAACTAAACCAGCACGAATTTGTCTAGGAATTTGTTTTGCGCTAAAAAGAGGTGCAACAAAAATGAGTCCTGAAACTCTAACAACAATTAGAAAGAAAAGAAAATATTGGTTGAGGTCAAAGGCAAGGATATTTGGCATGAGTGTACTGCTTATTTTTAGAGGGAGTTTTGCTCCCTCTTGATGATCTATTAATTCTGACTAGTTATCAGCTTCAGAGCTTTCTAACATTCCAAAATTAGTTTCTGATGAGTCGTAAAAATATCCTTTTCCTTTAGTTCTTTCTTCAAGAGTTTTACATTCAATACATAATTTTGTGAAAGGAAGTGCAAGAAGACGTTTTTTTCCAATTTCGTCTTCACATTCTTCACAAACACCATATGAAGATTCTTCAATTTTATCTAAAGCTTGTTGAATAAAAACAAGCTTTTGGCGATCTCTCTCGCCTAAAAGCTGGTGAAGTTCGCGCTCCCGCTCCTCACTAGCATGATCAATATCATCACCAATTTCATTGGTAACTGAAGATTTGGATCGATTTTGTTCTTGCTCTAAATCTTCCAAAATCGTCTTTCTCATTTCGAGTAATTTTTGTTTAATATCTTCCATCACTAAACCCTTTGTTTTTGTTTGATAGAAGCCACAATCAACAACTTTCCTTGAGGCTACTTTAATGCCTTAAATTTTGGGATCCAAAGATATTTAAGGCTGAAATAGCTGTCAAGAAAAAAAGATATTTATATGTTAATAAACTTCTATTTAGAAAATAGGCATTTTAATCGGTCAAGCGTTGCTACAGAATAACGCAATAGATGGTCTGCAAGAACAAGATTGACCATAGCTTCTACATTTGGAACGGCTCTTGGAAGTACACAAGGATCATGCCTACCTTTTGCCTTTAAAAGTGTGTTTATATGATCAGTTGTAACTGTAGGTTGTTCACGGTTAATGGTTGCTGTTGGTTTAAATGAAACAGTACCATAAATTTGTTCACCATTGCTAATGCCACCTAAAATGCCACCAGCATTATTTGTTTCTGTATAAATATTTCCTGCATCATCTGCGATAATAGGATCATTATGCTCCCAACCTGTCATTTCGATTGATTCACGGCCAATTCCGAAATCAACACTACGAGTAGCTGGTATAGACATTAAACCTTTCGCAAGTTCGGCTGTCAGTTTATCAAAAACTGGAGCTCCCAAACCAGCAGGGCAATTATTCACACGAAAACGAATTAATCCGCCTAAACTATCACCATTTCTTTTCGCATCAACTACTGCTTGTAGCATCTTCTCTGCTGCGATTTGATCTGGACAACGCACAGGGTTTCGTTCAATTTCGTCGAGTGTAACACTCTTTAAATCAATGTTGCTAGAAATAACATGAATTTGTTCTACCCAAGCAAGGGTTTCTATTCCAACAAGTTCTTTTAAAAATTTCTTTGCGATAGCACCAGCAGCAACTCGACCGATTGATTCTCGGTTACTTGAGCGTCCACCGCCACGCCAATCTCTTACACCATAACGAGCTTCATAAGTATAGTCTGCATGACTAGGTCGATATAAATCTTTCAGGTGATCATAAGAAGATGACTTTGCATCAGTATTAGGAACAAATAAACCAATTGAGGTTCCTATAGTCACTCCGTTAAAAATACCTGATAAAATTTGAACCTGATCAGATTCTTTTCGTTGTGTTGTAATTTTACTCTGTCCAGGCCTTCTTCGGTCTAGTTCTGCCTGAATTTCTTCAATAGAAATAGGAATTCCAGCAGGGCAACCATCAATAGTAACACCAACACCTGCACCATGACTTTCGCCAAAGGTTGTAATTCGAAATAAAGTACCAAATGAGTTTCCCATCACATCCTTTCAAAGCTGAACTTGCAATCTCGGTTTTTGTAGTGCGGGGAATTCTAATTGATTCTCTACTTTATGTAAAGTCTAGTTCCATTTTTTTCTGCAATGAAAACAACAAAAACTCTTTGAAGACCTAGTAATTATACACTAAGGATGGAATAATGTGCTTTTATTCCTAATTTTTTATGATAATATTTGAAATTTTTGATGAAATTAAAGCAATTAGAGAACCGTTCTTATTGTAAATTGATTTTTTGGGAGAGTAAAAAATGGTAATAAAGTAAGTTATTTTACTAGAGTAGTTATTTACTAGAGGGAATATAATTTTGAGCCATCAACTTTAACCATGAATAAATTTTTTCTAGAACTGCTTTAGTTCTAGAAAAAAAACTAAAAAAATAATGTCTAACCTGTGATTTTTCTAGTTAAAGCTCTACCAATAAATCGGAATTTATCGCCTAAAGGAAATCTTTTTAAGACAGTTTTTACAACACCTTGTGTAAATCGAGTTCGTTTACTGTAGTCAATTTTTACATCTACAATTACAGGCTGTCCTTGGTCTGCTGTTTTTAACGCTTTTTGAATCACAGAATCAATATCTTTATTATTTGAAATTTCGTAATATTCTGCTCCTGTCGCTAAGGCAACTCCGCTTAATTGGATGTTTCCTAAAATTGTACACGTTTTCCGATTGTATGGAATTTCTTGTCCTTGTGAGATTTACGACAACTCACCATCATAAAATACAAAGTAAACAATTCCAATATTTTCAGTCGATGCTGTCAAAATTTCCATTCCTGTCATTATGAATCCACCATCACCAACAACTTGTTTTTTAGGATTTGCGAGCTTTGCACCGATAGCAGCAGGAACACAATATCCCATACAGTTAAAATCAGTTGGACTAATAAAATGTTTAGAATGATAGTTTTGAAAAAGTTCAGCAGCTAAAAATGTGTGATTTCCATCATCAACAACGGTAATTGCATCATTGGATAAATTTTTCCGCAATGATTCAAAAAATAATGCTGGATTAACTCGATCTGTAATATGTTTTTTCCACTCAGTTAAATATGCGGCTTTGTCGTTTTGGATTTGCTTTTGGATTTTTTCTTGGTTCGTTTTTTTGGGAGGATCTAGTTTTAATTCATCTAGAATAGCTTGTAAGGAACGGCTGAAAAATAACTTATACAACTTTATTTTTCCAAGCGTTTAGTCTCATTATTAACTAGATGGGATTTGTATAAGTTATTCTTTTTCTAACCCTAAGACAATTTTTGCAGGATAGTTTTTATGAAAAACATTTTGATTAATATCAACATGAATTAAATTTTCTGGAACTACGGCACCAAAACTACCTGTTGGAATTTCACTAAACCTTGTTCCTACAGCAAGTAAACAGTCACTGTCTTTAAATGCATTTTCAGCCGCTTTACTTAGGTCACCACCGCAGATTCCACCTGTTGCAATAACAATGGCATCCCCAGTGGCAGTAAAATCTTCTTTTTTTTCTTCGTTGATTCCCGAAATACTGACCACTCGGCCATTTTCTTTTTCAATATGATCAACTTTGTGTTGGAAAAAGATTTTTAGATTTTTAGAATTAGGGTGCTTTTTTAATGCTTGTAAGATGGACTCTATAAATCCATAGCCCGTACCCCATGCAATATGCCATCGAGGGATTGAGTTTCCTGATCGAAATAATCCACGTTCAGGCCAATTTACAACAGGTAGAAATTCAATGTTTTTTTTGCGTAACCAGTCATAAATTAAAGGTGTGGAGTTCTCTACATATGCTTGTGCCCATTTTTTTGGTAGATGATCATTTTCTTTAAACTCTGCAAAATTATGGCTCTTTGGTATTTCCCGTGGTCTTTACTGAAAATGGACATATTTTAGTTTTCTGTATCGATTAATCTACTGTTATTACAGTAAATTATTTTATTCATTTAAAATAATATGAAAAGACCACGGGAAATACCAAAGAGCCACTTTATACTCTTTTTATTTTGGAATTTTAAGTCTAATTTGAATTAGTTTATCAAGATGTAGTGTGTTAAAGTCTCTAACCCTATATTGATGAATTAACTTATCTATCAATCCACTTTTTTTTGCTTGCTTCAATGCTTTTTCTAGAATCTCTTTATATTGTGCCGCAGGTTTACTCAGATAAAAAATAAAGTCTCGATTATAAATTAAGACTAAACGTTCTTCAATATCCAAATCTCCTATAAAAACTTAAATATACTTGAGTTTTCGAAAAATAGTCTTTCGCTTTTATTTAACTTGGCATGGACTTTTCCATGTCTAATTAGTTCATTGATATAAAAAGATATTTCTAGATGCTAATTCT
>JBNMNM010000075.1:0-10095 GCA_051275585.1 bacterium
TAAAGACTTTTTCTCTTTCTTCTTGATGCTTATATTTGAGTTCAGAAGGAAGCATCCGTGCTACAGCTTTAAAACTTACTTTTGTATTCGAAAAAAGTACTTGATATAACTGATTCCAATCTGATTGTTGCTCAAGTAAAGCTGGAAAAACTAACTTTGAAAATTGTTTTCCAACTAATTTTTTTTCTCCAAAAAATTGAAGACACTGAATTGAAAATTCATTAGTAAACCGACCTTCACTATCTAACTTGGCCAAACCTTGTGGAGTATGATGCATAACTTCTGAAAGTCTTTTATTAATATGCTTAACTCGATTTGTTGCTTGAAGAAAAAGGTTTCTCCAAAGTTGAGGTGCACGACTAACAGTTTCAAGAAATTTTTCTCTAGGAATTCGTAAAACTACACAAGCAGTAACAGTACGTACTGTTGCAGAAGCAGTAGATTCATTTCGAAGGCATGACATTTCACCAAAACAATCACCTTCACCAAGATGCGCAACAAGCTCATTGTTTACAATAATTGCAACACTACCTTCTTCAAGAAAAAAAACAGCATTTGCTTTTTCACCTTGAACTAGAAGTTCTTTATCAGCACTAACTAAGAACTCTTCCATTTGTTCTGCAATTAACCCTAAGTCAAAAGAACTTAATTCTGTAAATAGTGGTATTTGCTTAAGAAGTTGTACTCTCGCAGAATGCTTGTTTTTTTCATCACTCCCATAATCGCTAATTGAAAGGAACTTATTTAGCAACTCACCAAAACGATTCCCTATACGAGAGAGGGTTCTAGTCATATCCTCTTCTAAGTCTCCTAATTGAAGTTGTAATTCATGATCAATAGAAATATCAGCTTCTTTTAACCATGATTTCAACAAAATTTGAAGAGTTTTTCGTTTTGATTCTGGAGCCGAATTATAAGCCTCAAATAAGTCAGAATCAACTTCTAAAAACATTCTCTCTTTTTCACACGACATTATGAACGTTTCAATACAATTTTAAGAAAGACCTGTACTACACAGAATGTAAATTCGGCAAAATAAAGGAATGAATTAGCTCTTATGAATTTATTTTCAAAAATGCACCATCTCGGTCTAAAGCTTCAAACTCTAATAGATGCCTCAACATTGGAGGAATTTTTTTCTTAAAGTTGATCACAATTTGATCTGCTTTTTCTTTTTGATTAGAACCAATAATAGTTGAACCACAATCAATATAAAAATGAAAAGAACCTGTTCCTTTATCCATCCCTTTTATTGATATATTGCCGCCATCCTGAATATTACCAGTAGTTTGAAAACCTAAGCGTTCCATATTAAAAAGAATTTCCTCATGAGATCGAAATCCAGAAAAAAATCGCTCATCTTTTGTCACTACAAATTTGATATAGTTTAATGTTCCTTGTAAACACTTCAAAATTTCTTGGTAGAATGTATCGTGAAACAAGTTATTTGCTGGTTTCCATTTTTTTAGGCAATCAAAAAAAATAAGCATCCCTTCAATCACTGATTCAGGCGTGTTTATTCTGATTTTATCACGAATTAATTCAGCCTCTTTCTCAAAAGGCTTTGCCTTTATCTTTGACGACAGAGAATCTAAAATCCGCCTCATAAGACTATTCCTTCACTAAATAAATATTAAAAAAAATAGTAGTTATTACACTACCTTAGATAGTAGTTATCTAAAAAGTAAAAGAAAAGTAAAAGAAAAAAGAAAAAAGACAATTAAAGTCTATTTCTCCTAAAAATCAACAAGTTAAAGTATTATAATAATAAAATTGATCTAAAAAAAACATTACTACGAAATTGTAGTTTTTATCAAACAAAGCAACTTTTTTTTTTTTATAACACAATATTTTCTTGGTTGCACGCAATATACAAATTATTGTAGAGCAGATTTTAAATCTAAAGCTACTTTTAACTTAAGTCTAAATAATTATAAATTTCATGAAAGAAATCGAAGAGGGCCGCCAATTAAAACTTGATTTTGAAAAACTAAAAAAAGCAAGCTCTTGCGGAAAAAATCTAGTTCCTGCTGTTGCTCAAGATATAGATTCAAAAGAAGTTTTAATTATTGGTTATGTCAGCCCTGAAGCTCTAGACTATTCATTAGAGAATAATGTTGCCACATTTTGGAGTACATCTCGCAATGAACTTTGGATTAAAGGAAAAACTTCTGGGGATTACCTTGATTTAATTGAAGTCAGAGTAAATTGTGAACAAAACTCTTTGCTCTATTTGGTCAAACTGCGAGAGGTTGGGGCTTGTCATACCCAAAACTCTGATGGATCATCAAGAAAAAGTTGTTACTATAGAAAAATTACTAAGAATCAACTAGAATTTATTCCTTTTTTAAAAAAATCTTGACAAAAAAAAAGAGTTTCATAATTTTTAGCAGAACTTCAACGTAAGACTTATATTAATTCTTTTATTCTCTGAATTATAGCTCACTCGATTGGAATTTCGATGTCAACTTTGGTAATTGTAGAATCCCCAACAAAGGCAAAAACCATTCAAAAGTTCTTGCCAAAAAATTATGTTGTTTTGTCTTCAATGGGACACATCCGTGACCTTCCTCAATCTGCGTCGGAAATTCCTGCAAAAGTAAAAAAAGAGCCTTGGGCTCAGCTAGGAGTCAACGTTCGAGATGGGTTTGATCCTTTATATCTTGTTCCAAAAGATAAAAAAAAGGTTGTCGCAGAACTAAAAAAAGCATTGAAAGATGCTGAAGAAGTTATTCTCGCAACGGATGAGGATCGTGAAGGTGAGAGTATCAGTTGGCATTTATTAGAAGTACTAAAGCCAAAGGTACCAGCCAAAAGAATGGTTTTCCATGAAATTACAAAAGAAGCAATTGAAGAAGCTTTAACACAATGTAGAGAAATTGATACAAACCTTGTTCACGCTCAAGAGGTTCGTCGAATATTAGATCGTTTGGTTGGATATTCTGTTTCTCCATTATTGTGGAAAAAAGTTAAGGCTGGCTTATCTGCTGGTCGAGTTCAATCTGTTTCAGTTCGTCTACTTGTTTTAAAAGAAAGAGAAAGAAGAGCTTTCAAACAAGCAAGTTATTGGGGAATCAAATCTGTTTTATCAAAAGATTTATCGTTTCAAGCTAATTTAATTAGCGTCAAAGGAAAACGAATTGCGACTGGAAAAGATTTTGATGAAAACACAGGAATGGTCGCAGAAGGAAAAGATGTACTTGTTTTAAGAGAGCAAGAAGCTAGAGAACTTGCGGGAAGACTTCCAGCGAATACATGGAAAGTAATTGCTGTTGATGAAAGACCTGTAAAAAGAAAACCATCTGCACCATTTACAACATCTACATTGCAACAGGAAGCAAATCGAAAACTTCGATTATCTGCTCGTGACTCAATGAGATTTGCACAGAATCTTTATGAAAAAGGACTCATTACCTATATGAGAACTGATTCTGTAAGCCTTTCAGGTCAAGCAATTCAAGCTTCTCGTGAATGTGTTGAAAAGATGTACGGAAAAGACTTTTTAAGTCCAGAAGCTCGTCAGTTCCAAACAAAAAGTAAAAATGCACAAGAAGCACATGAGGCAATTCGTCCTGCTGGAAGTACGTTTATATTACCTGCAAAAACAGGCTTATCAGGAAAGGAACTTGCTTTATATGATCTGATTTGGAAAAGAACCGTTGCATCTCAGATGGCAGAAGCTAGACAAACAAACATCAGTGTTCAAATTGAAGTTGAAGAAGCAGTTTTTCGGTCTTCAGGAAAACGGATTGATTTTCCAGGGTTTTTCCGAGCGTATGTAGAAGGTTCTGATGATCCAGATGCAGCAATCGAAGGAAAAGAAATTATACTTCCAAACTTAAAAGTTGGAGATACAGTTCAATGTAAAGAACTAGAGCCTAGCGAACATGAAACACAACCACCTGCAAGATATACAGAAGCATCTTTAGTTAAGATGCTTGAGAAGCAAGGAATTGGTCGTCCTAGTACTTATGCAAGTATTATTGGAACCATTATTGATCGTGGTTATTCATGGAAAAATGGAGAAGCATTAATTCCTACATTTACTGCTTTTGCTGTAGTTCAACTACTTGAAGCACATTTTCCTGACTTAGTTGATACAAGTTTTACTGCAACAATGGAGCAAACTCTTGATGAAATTGCGGCAGGTGAAAAAGAATGGCTTCCATACTTAGAAGGCTTTTTTCTAGGTGAAAAAGGTTTAGAGGAACAAGTCATCAAAAAGACAGAAGAAATCACTCCTGGTGAATTTCGAAATCTAATGTTTGATGGTGTTGAAGCAAAAATTTGTATTGGAAAATTTGGTCCATATTTAGAAATTAAAAAAGAAGGCGAAGAAACAATTACAGCCTCTTTGCCAAAAGATGTGGCTCCAGCAGATCTTAATGCTCAAATGATTGAGACTATTTTACGACAAAAAAGTAAATGGAATCATGAGTTAGGAATTCATCCAGATACAGGTGAAGCTATTTTTCTTCTTTCAGGGAGTTATGGACCATATGTTCAACTTGGAGAAGCTGGGGAAAAAGGCAAAAAACCAAAGCGAGTTGCTTTACCAAAAGGAATGAAGGAACAAGAAGTAACATTTGATGTTTCTGTTGGTCTTCTTTCTCTTCCTCGATTTTTAGGTGACCACCCAGAATCTGGAAGTAAAATTCATGCAGGCTTAGGTCCTTATGGTCCTTATATTGTAAGTTCTCTTGATAGCGATAAGGATTACCGATCACTAAAAAGTGAAGATAATGTAATTACAATTGAGCTAGAAAGAGCTTTAGAAATTTTAGCAGAACCGAAAAAAGGAAAAGGCTCACGAGGAAAAGCAGAACCATTGCGGACTCTTGGAGAACATCCTGATGATCAAGTACCAGTAAATATTTTTAATGGTCCTTACGGTCATTACATCAAGCATAATCGAGTCAATGCCGCTTTACCAAAAGGTGAAACTATTGAAGAGATTACTCTTGAAACTGCTGTAGAGTTGTTAGCTGCAAAAGCTAAAACTAAAAAAACAACTCGAGGAACTCGTACTAGAAAGAAATAAAAAAAAAGCCTCAGCAAAAACTGAGGCTTTTTTCTTCTAATAGAATGATATTCCGCTTATAGCTTTACTCTCTTTGTAATATAATCAACGGCATCATCAACATCATCACAAAAATAGAATAGATCCAGATCTTTTGAAGAAATCATTCTAGTTTCAACTAACATATCAAAGTTGATTACCTTCTTCCAATAATCACTTCCATAAATTAGAATTGGCATATCTTTGTTAATTTTATTGGTTTGAATTAATGTCAACAATTCAAATAACTCATCAAAAGTTCCAAATCCTCCAGGAAAAACTAATAAAGCTTTTGCTAAAAATGCAAACCAGAATTTTCTTACAAAGAAGTAATGAAACTCAAAAGAGATTCCTGCATCTTGATATGGATTTGGTGTTTGTTCAAAAGGAAGACTAATATTTAATCCAATTGAATGACCACCAGCTTTTTGAGCACCACGATTAGCGGCTTCCATAATTCCTGGACCACCACCAGTACAAACATGGCATTGCTTTTCTTCTGAATGCTTCTCCATTGACCATTTAGTCAATCTTTCTGCAATTTGATAAGCACCTTCATAATATTTAGAACATTCTAAATC
This sequence comes from bacterium, assembly GCA_051275585.1. Taxonomy (GTDB): domain Bacteria; phylum SAR324; class SAR324; order XYD2-FULL-50-16; family JBNMNM01; genus JBNMNM01. Next base: position 5,641 of record JBNMNM010000075.1, read on the forward strand.
ATGTTGTGCTTTACTAATCTCTTCTGCATCATTTATTTTTTCTGCAATTTTTAATTTCTCAGTAGCTTCTACATGAGAGAGAGTTCGTGCAGATCCAAAAAAAACAATCGTATTATTAATACTTTTTTCTCTAAAGCGAGCTGCTGGCTCTGTTAATTCGCATAATATACGAATTTGCCGTGCATCATCACTTTGTAAAAAATCCATATTTTTATATGACTTTAAAATATTATCAGTACTTAATTTGTCGCTCATAAAAACTCCGCAAACAATTCTCTATCAACAGAACACAAAATAATTTTCTGTTTTATTAAAGGAAATTTGCATACGAGTAAAGAATTTATATTTCTGGAACCGACATTGTTTTTGTATCCCAAATACAAACTGGAGTATGATTCAAGTAATCAGTAGATGCTAACTGAAAGAAAGTTCCATCAATCATACCTTTTGGAATTGCCTCCCACTCTGGTTCCATATGAAAATGTCCATAAGTACAAGTCACAACGGGATATTTTTTTAATAAATCAAAAAATGCAGTTTTAGCTCCAGTCGTTGTAAATGGTGGAAAGTGTAATAATAAATGAATTCCATGTTTTGGATCTAAACTCATTGCCTCTTCTAGTGCTTTCTCTAAACGATCCATCTCCTTAAGAAAGGTTTTTTTATCAAGAGGATCAGAACAAACATCATTTGGAGAAATCCAACCTCGTGTTCCACAAATAACTTGGTCTCCAATTTGAATGGCTGTTCCTTGTAATGGTAAAATACTGGCAGGAGCTGATTTTTGTAGCATATTGAGTTTTTTCCACCAAATATCATGATTTCCTTTCACAATCACTTTTGATTTTCCAGGAAGTTGGTGTAATTTACGCAAATCAATCAAACCATGTTCCAGTTTATATGACCAAGAAAGATCACCTGTAACAAAAACGATATCTTGATAAGATACAACTCTACTCCAATTTTCCATAATTTTTGCTGGATGATTAATCCATATATCACCAAACTGATTCATTGTTCTAGAATCATTATGTGAAAGGTGAGTATCAGAAATTGCCCAAATCTTCATAACTAATCCGAATTTTATATGTTAACAGTTACTCTTTTAGAACCACAAATTCCGCCAAATACAGGAAATATTGCAAGACTTTGTGCTGCAAGCAATACTCGTTTAGAAATTGTGGGAAAAATAGGTTTTGAATTAACCGATAAATACTTACGTAGAGCTGGCCTTGATTATTGGAAATATGTAAACTGGGAATATTTTCCTGATATTGACGAATATATCGATAAACTTCCAGTCGACAAAATCCACCTCTTCACCACAAAAGCAAAAACTTCTTATACTCAAAGAAAGTTTAAAGATGGTGATTATTTCATATTTGGTAGCGAAACTTCTGGAATTAATGAGAAATATTTGCAACGATTCCAAAACTGTTGTTGTACCATTCCTATGATTTGTGAAGGAGTGCGTAGTATTAATTTGAGTTCATCAGTCTCTATTGGCCTTTATGAAGGCTTGCGACAAATTGGAGCTCTTGATGCTCCTGATTTAAATCTTTCTGGAATTTTCTAGATTTATGAAGAAATAGAAGAGCTAATATAAAAAATTTGACTTTTAATAGTTTAATCTGGAAAATTGAAGCTCTAAATTTCTTTTTTTTACTTTCGCTTAATTAAATATATACAGGAAATCGATATGGGAATGTTAAACAAATTAGTAGTGGGAGTTAGTTTATTAGCTCTTGTAGGATGTGCTCCAAGTAAACCTCTTGAATGTGGCTTTCCTGATTCACCTGAACGACCAGCTCCAAGATGGGTATGTGATATGCCTGTAGATGGTGTTGATGTATCAGCAGTAGGCTCTCACCCTTATAATGCTGCAACTCCTGTTTCATTTCAAAAACAGATGGCTGTTGCTAAAGCAAGAACAACTCTAGCTCAGCAAATGAAAGTTCATGTTAAGAATTTAATCAAACAGTACATGGCAACTACTGGTACTGGAAAAAATGTTAGTGTTGATTCAATGAATTCTTCAGTTACAAAACAAGTAACTAGTGCTACTTTAGTTGGTTCTCGTCCATTCCGAACAATTACAAATCCAGATACAAAAACTCTTTATGTATTAGTTGGGTTAAGTCCTGCTTTAGCTGCAAAAGCATCTAAGCAAGCACTGAACAGCTCATACAAAAATGATAAAGCACTTTGGCAAAAATTCTTAGCTAAAAAAGCTGATAATGAATTAGACAAAGAAATTAGCAAAATTTCTGCTGGTTCAGGTGGAGCAGCTCAATAAGATTTTATTGAGAAGTGTTTACTATACTTTGTAACTAAAAGAGGCATTTTGCTTCTTTTAGTTCAAGTTTCTTTTTCTGCCTTCCAAAAGTTCTGTAATCATATTTATCCTAATCAATTAAAAAATACTTTAAGATTACTTAGATAAACTTTGTAGAGAAGTTTTTACGTAATGTTAAAAATGAACAAACTCTCAGGTTTTGTATGAAAAAAATATGTGGGAAAGCAATCATTGTTCTCGCTTTATTTTTACTTACTGGTTGTCAATGGGCACAGTCATTAATGGAAAGTAAGTATTGTGCTAGTTGGGCTAATCCATCAAATGTACCTGCAAATCATGTAATTGCATCTGCAAGTTATGAGATCTTTCCAAGATCAACAGCGAAGAAAAATGCATTTAAAAAAGCTCTAGGTTACATTGCAGGTCAAAAAGAGCAAACAGCTCATGTAAGAGGACAAACTAGTAGTCATACAGGTGTTTCTCAACATAATGGTCGAACAACAAGTCGAAGTAATGCTTCTTCAACAAGCCAAGTTACATTTGAAGGACAAGTAAAAGCAAAAGGTGAAATTAGAAATTCATGTATTTATGAAAAAAATAAGCAAGTATGGATTTTAGTTGAAGATATGACTGGTCGTTAGTTGTACTTATAAAGTTTTTCATCAACTAGCTGATCAAATAAAGAGGCTTTGAAGAAAAAATACATTCAACAACTATCTTTACCTGAATAAAACTGCTTACAACACCTATACATGGTCAGTCTAAAAACCAAGACTTTGCTCCTATAGAACTAATAATAGTAAGCACTTAATAGAATTTCTCATAATATAATATGAAAAAAATATGCTTCAGTCTCCTCTGCATTTTGCTTTTTTGGAGCTCTAATCTTTATGCAGTTTGTTGGGATACAAAAGAAAGAGCTGAAATTTTAGGATTTTCAGAACTTGACGATATTTTAATTTTGTCATTTAAAGATGCTGTTGATTGTAAACCAATTGCAAATGCCACTTTGTCTATTAAAGGTAGTTCAGTAATAACAAATGCAAAAGGTTATGTAAAAATGCCAATGGGTTTATTTTCTAGTCTTGATGATGCTGATATTAAAGTAAAAATCGAGCATTCTCGATATATTTCATTTGCCACAAAGCTTAGAGTTCGTGCAGGAAGTGTCTGGAATAAAAGATTTTTACTATCACGAAGATTACCCATTGATAAAGTGCGTTTTGTATTGCAATGGGCAGAAAAACCAAGAGATTTAGACCTTCATCTTGTTTCTTCAGATATGCATATCTCTTATCGAAAAACGAGAAGTGTCATGAATCAGGCAAACCTTGACCGAGATGATCGAGACGGAATTGGCCCTGAAACTCTTACATTAGAAAGAGTTAACAGTAGTGATACTTATCGAATCTATATTCGAAATTATTCAAGAGAAAAATCACTTGGTTCATCAATTCATTTATCAGTTTATGCTAATGGTCGTCTTGATAAAATAATTTCATTACCTGAAACAAATCAAAGAGTAGTACTTGCAGTAGAAATTAGAAATGGTAAGATTCACTATCCATTACGACCAACACGAAGAATTCGATAATTTTGCGAGTTCCAAATCATTAGAGATTTTATGTTATTGTTAATTAATCCCTTTAATCCGCAAGAACGGTTAATCAAGCAGGCTGTAGATATTTTACAAAAAGATGGCGTAATTATTTATCCTACTGATACCACTTATTCTTTTGCTTGTAGTATTCGAAGTAAAAAAGCAATGAAGCGGATTTATCAATTAAAAAATATTGATAAAAAACAGCCTCTTACTTTTATTTGTAATGATACTAAGCAGTTCCAAGAATATACACGAGGGATTTCAAGTCCTGTTTTTAGAAGCATAAAATCTCAAATTCCAGGTCCATATACTTTCATATTTGAAGCATCAAAGCTAATTCCAAAAGTACTCTTATCACCAAGAGCTACAATTGGAGTGCGAATTCCTGATGCAGAAATCCCACAGAAAATTGTGGAACTTCTTGGTGAACCAATTTTAAGTAGTAGTATTCCTCTACTTGAAGAAGATGGTTTATTTCATGATCCTTCTCATCTTCATGAACATTATAAAAAATTGGTTGATTGTACAATTGATGGTGGAGAAGTTTATATTCAAG
>JBNMNM010000076.1:0-9981 GCA_051275585.1 bacterium
AGGTACTTGAAAATTACTGATCTATACAGTTATAATATAGATCAGTACCAATAGATTAGAGTACTGCTCTTGCAATTTTTTCTAGCGGTAAAACTTGATGAACGGCTCCTAAATCAATTGCTTTTTTAGGCATACCAAAAACTACTGATGTTGCTTCATCTTGTGCAATATTTTGAGCACCTGATTCCTTTAGTTCTAACATTCCTCTGGCTCCATCATCTCCCATTCCTGTCATAATCACACCAATTGCATTTTTTCCTACATATTGTGCTGTTGACCGAAAAAGAACGTCTACTGAAGGACGATGCCGAGAAACACGAGGACCTCCTTTTAATTCTACATAATATCTTGCACCACTTCTTTTAACTAATAAATGCTGATTTCCAGGTGCAATTAATACATGCCCTCGCAAAATAGTATCATTTGTACATGCTTCTTTCACATTTACATCACAAATTTCATTTAACCGTTTTGCAAAAGCTTTTGTAAAATGTTCAGGCATATGTTGAACAATCACCACTCCTGGTGCATCAATAGGAAGAGCTTGTAAAAAAGTACTTAACGCTTCTGTTCCTCCTGTAGAGGCTCCAACAACAACAACTTTTTCTGTTGTTTGCACCATTGAATGATTTACTCGATGAGGAAGAACTGCATCTGCTGTTAATTTTGGTTGTATTTTATAAATATCTTTCTTTTTTCCCTGTTTCTTAACCTTTGCATGAGAGGCAGCTTTTACTACATCACAAAAGATTGCTCTAGATTCTTCTAGAAACTCTTTTGTTCCAAGTTTTGGTTTTTCAATAATTTCAACAGCTCCATACTCTAACGCTTTAAGAGCTGTTTCAGAACCTTTTTCTGTTAATGTAGAGCAAATTACAACTGGAAGTGGATGTTGACTCATCAATTTTTGTAGAAATGTAATCCCATCCATTCTAGGCATTTCTACATCGAGAACAATCACGCTGGGAATAAACGTTTTTAATTTTTGAACTGCAACATATGGATCTGAAGCAGTTACAATTTTTCCAATTTTAGGGTCTGAGGATAAAATTTTTGTAAGTGTTTGCCGAACAACAGCAGAATCATCCACAACTAAAACATCAATTTGACTCACATGTCCTCAAATGTATGATATTTTTATCAAGTATTTTATTTTATTAATTAGTTTTATTTATTCTATTCATACTTATCGAAATCATGATCTTGATACTGACTAGAAATATCAATATCAATTCCATCATCAGAAATTACTGGTTTTATTGCACTTACATGATGCGTTTGCATACTTAATAATTCCTTTGGATTATTTGCCGATATTCTTTTTTTTGTTATTTTTTGAACCTTACTTTCATTATGATTCTGGCCTTTAACTTGAAAAAATCTAATTGTTTCATCTAATGACTCAGCTTGAGAAGCTAATTCTTCAGAAGTAGCCGCCATCTCCTCTGATGATTGAGCATTTTGCTGAATTACCTGATCCATTTGCTGAACAGCTAAATTAATTTGACTTGTACCTAACTGCTGTTCATTACTTGCTGCACTAATTTCTTGAATTAATTCTGCTGTTTTTTGAATATCAGGAACAAGCTGTTTTAACATTACACCTGCATTTTCAGCAATATCAACACTAGAAGCAGATAAGACTGTAATTTCATTTGCAGCCTCTTGACTTCTTTCTGCTAATTGCCGAACTTCTGAGGCAACAACCGCAAACCCTTTTCCATGCTCTTTTGCACGAGCGGCTTCAATTGCAGCATTCAAAGCTAGCATATTAGTTTGTCTTGCAATCTCTTTAATGATTAGAATTTTACTCGCAATTTCTTTCATTGCAGAAACAGCTTCAACAACAGCTTTTCCACTCTCCTTTGCATCTGTTACAGTTTTTTTCGCAATATTACTTGTTTCACTTGCATTATCTGCATTTTGTTGAATATTCGAACTCATTTGCTCCATTGAAGAAGCAACCTCTTCTACAGATGCAGCTTGCTCTGCTGCTCCTTGTGAAATCGTTTGACTTGATATAGAAATTTGCTGTGCTGCTGAATTAAATTGTTTTGTTGATGTTGCTACTTGTCCAATAATTTCATTCAGATTTTCTGTCATATCTAAAAGAGCTTTTCCTAAACCATCTTTTTTAGATGCAAGTTCTACTTTTGCAGTTAAATCTCCTTGAGCAATTGTTTTTGCTAATTCTAGTTTATTTTTAAGTGAATCCAACATTAATTGTAAGGCTTCTCCTAAAGTATCACTTTCAGAAGCTAAACGAACTTTTGCATCTAAATCTCCTTGAGCAATTTGTTCTGTAAGGTGGACTTTTCCATCTAAAGAAATCACCATTTTTTTAAGTGCTTGCTCTAGTTCACCTACTTCATCTTGATGTTCTTCTTTAATATTATGCTCTAACTTTCCTTTTGCAACATCTTTAGCAAGCTTAACTGCACTATCTAACGGTTTTGTAATACTTTTTGTGATTAATAAACTTACAGGCAAAATAATAACTAATAAAACAAAGAGAACAACCACAACCATTACAACCGCATATCGAACTTCAATTTTCTGTATTTGACTTGTAATCTTACGAGTTTGAATTTGAACATCATCAATGTAGACTCCTGTTCCAATCCACATTTTTGTTCCTTTAATCATTTTTGAATAAGAAACTTTTGGCTGAATTCCTTGTCCTGGTTTTTCAAAACTATAATAAACAAACCCACCACCATTCTTTGCTTGTCCTGCTAATTCTTGGATCATGTAGACTCCTTTTTTATCTCTTTTATGACCTAAATCCATTCCTTCTATAGATGGGTTTGGTGGATTTACAACATTAACGGTTCCGTGATAAACAAAAAAGTATCCTGTATTATTATGATCAAAACGAATATTTTTTAGCATTTTACGAATTAATGCTTGTTTTTTTTCTAATGAACTTACATTTCGAATAGCAACACTAATTGTCTTTGAAATTGATTCTGTTGCTAATTTAATCCGCTCTCGATGCCCATCTAACATAACTTTTCTAGCCGCATTACTACCAATCTGCTTTATAGTTCCCATTCCTTGGACAGAGGCAAAAATAACTCCAATAATAAATATAGTAATAAATAAAATTAAGGAAAAAATCCTTTTGAAAATGGAAATTTTACGAAACATCACAGACCTTTCATTAATATTTAAACAAATAAATGTATGTAAATTACATAAAACTAGCCTCTTTATTAAAGAGGCTAGTTTTATTCTTCTTCTAATGTTGTATCAAGCTTATTATATCGTAATTCGACTAATTCTTCTGTTGAAAAAATTGTATTTAAATTTAAAACTAAAATAAATTTTTTATGCAATCGAATCACTCCTCTTATAAACTTTGATTTAATATGAGTTCCTATTTTTGGTGGAGTTTCAATTTGAGCTTCTTTAATTTTAAGTACTTCTTGAACTGAATCAACTAATAACCCAAATATTCTATCTTCATCATCAATTCGAACTTCAATAATAACAATACACTCATCAGTCTCAACTGATTTTGATAAAGAAAATTTTTGTTTCGCATCCAAAATAGGAATAATACTTCCTCTTAAATTAATTACTCCAAGCAAAAATTTAGGAGTTCTCGGAACTTTTGTGATATGAGTACAATCCATAATCTCAGAAATTTGAAGAACATCTAAAGCATATTCATCATTAGCTAAACGAATGGTTAAAAACTCAACCAAGTCTAAATCATCATCACCATTTTCTAGTTTTTGTGTTTTTTCTAATGATATATTTTCATTCATTTTTCTCCCCTTTTCTATCATCTATTCCATTTCAGAAAGAGCCATTTCTTGAAGCTCTGCAAGCTGAATTAATTGAGGAACATCTAAAATTAATGAAACTTTTCCATCACCTAAAATAGTAGCTCCAGAAACACCTGGGACATCTTTATAAATTTTATCTAAAGATTTCATTACTGCTTGCATTTCTCCGAGTAGCTCATCAACAACAACTCCAGCAACATCCTTTCCTGAACGAATAACAACAACTCTTTGATCACTTAATTTATTTTCTTTTTCTTCTTCAAATAAATCTCGTAACCATAAAAATGGAATTACAGATTCACGAAAATCAATATAATGATGAGTCGATTCATAAGCATCACTTGGTAAATCGGTACACTCTACAACCATATCAACAGGAATTACATAAAATGACTCTCCAACTCGAATTAGCAAGCCTTCAATAATAGCAAGGGTTAATGGTAAACGAATTCGAAAAACAGTACCTACGCCGTCCTCACTCTCTACTTCAACATTCCCTCGTAATGATTCAATGTTGCTTTTCACAACATCCATACCAACACCACGACCAGAAATTTTTGTTACTTTTTTTGCTGTAGATAATCCTGGTGAAAATACAAGATTTAGAATTTCTTGATCATTTAATGACTGTCCTACTTGAATAAGTCCCTTTTCAAAAGCCTTATCTAATAGTTTTTGACGATTAATTCCTGCACCATCATCAGTGATTTCAATCACAATACTTCCTGCATCATGATATGCATTTAATTGAATTATACCTTCTTCAGGTTTCCCCGTAAGCTTACGCTCTTCTGGTGTTTCAATTCCATGATCTATTGAATTTCGTATCAAATGCATTAAAGGATCTACAATTCTTTCAATCACAGTTTTATCTAATTCAGCATCCTCTCCTGAAACTTCAACTCTAATTTTTTTACCAATCTCATGACTAATGTCTCTCACAACACGACGGAATCGTGTAAATGTGTCTTCAATAGGAATCATACGAACACCCATAATTCCTTCTCGAATTTCTTCCACTAAACGAGACATCACAGAGGAACTTTCTTGCAACTCTCGATCTTTTAACCGTTTTGAATGCTCATTAATCCCAGCTGTTGCAATTACAAGCTCACCAATAAGGTCAATAAATCGATCAAGTTTTGTAGTCTCAATTCGAATTGTTTTCGACTTCTGATGTGCTTTAAGAGGTTTTTGCTTTTCCAATGCAGCATTAAGCACTTGTGGAGAAACTACCCCTTTCTCAGCAAGAATATTTCCAAGTCGAGGTTTATTTGTAGAGTCATCCTTGTTTTTTTCCACATCTTGATCTGAAAGAGCTTGTGCTAACTCTTTTTTTGTTAAAGCTCCACTTTCAATTAAAATCGTTCCCACATGAGCATCAAGTACTGGAATATCATCAGAGCTTTCAGGCAAACTTCGAATTTTATCAATATAATCTACAGACTTACTTTCAGGAGAAGTAATTTCTAATATTAAAGCATCACCTAAAAAATCAAATACTTCTTCAATTTCATGTTTTCCAAATTCTGTTTTCAGTTGAATATCAACATTTAAATAACAACTTTCAGGTTCAATTTTTTCTAAATTTGGAATTGCCTCTAAATGAGTTTGAAGAGTTACAATCTCTCCAATTGTTGTAAGGTGAGTAATAAACGATGTAGGATCAAATCCATCACGAAAAGTGTCAATTCCAAATTGAATAGATACTTTCCAGACAACAGCCTCATCATCTTCATATTCAGTATTAGTTTCTTCTTCAACAACGCTCTCAGCAGAGTCAGGAAGATATTTGTGAAGTTGATCAACCAATTTTACTTCATTTTGATCTGGTTCTCCTGAATCTTCACCATGAGAAAGCCATCCAAATAAACGCTGTAAATGGTCATGAGACTTAAGAAGTAACTCAACAAGATCTGAATCAAATTGAATTTCTTTAAGTCGGACTCTTTCAAGAACACTTTCACACCAATGAGTAAAACGCTCAATACTTACGATGCCAATAATACCTGCTGAACCCTTTAAAGTATGAAACCCTCTAAATAAAGCATTAATGGCATCTTCATCACTAGGTGTTGCTTCCAAAACAAGAAGTTGCCTCTCTACTTCTTGTAGCAGTTCTTCTGCTTCAATTAGAAACGTCTCTAAAGCTTCTTCTAGTAACATAGAACTCTTATGCTGTAGGTTGAATATTAAATAAATCTGTAATTTGATAGAGCTTTAGTACATTCATTACAGCAGTACTTGGAGATATAATTTCTAATGATTGTTTTTTTTCTGTAAGTTCTTTTTCGAATGCGACTAAAAGTTGCATTCCAGAAGTATCAAAATCCTCAACTTGAGATAAATTGAGAATAACTTTTTCATATAAATCGATTTCAGACATCAACTCTTCTTTGATCTCTGAAATCACAAAAATATTCATCTCTTCAATAATGGAGAAATTATAAGTTTTTCCATCAACTATTTTTTCAACAGCCATAATACTCTAAGGTGAAATCAATTTTGAAATTGCTGCGAGTAATTGCTCTGGTTTGAACGGTTTTACCATCCATGCTTTTGCTCCTGCGGCTTTTCCTTCTAATTTTTTGCTTTCTTGTGACTCTGTAGTCAACATAATTACAGGAGTAAATTTAAACCTTGGATGTTTTTTCATTTCCTTTAAAAAGGTAATCCCATCCATAATAGGCATGTTTACATCGCAAATAATTAAATGTACTCGTTGTTCTGCTAATTTTTCAAGAGCGTCTTGCCCATTTATAGCTTCAACTACATTATACTTCGAAATTGTTAATGTAAGATTAACAACTTTTCGAATTGAAGCCGAATCATCAATAATTAAAATCGTTTTTGACATAAAAAATACCTAAAAAACTTAGAAAAAAGTAATACTTTCAGATTCTGAAGTGGTGCTTTTTTCTTGGTTATCAAATGTTTTCTCGTGAATAACTCGTTGTTTTGCCATTACATACATACTACGGACTTCTTCCATATCAAATTTTTCAAAATCTTTTTTAGACTGCGGATCATCACCTAAAAAATCTGTAAATTCAACCATATAATTATCAAAGAAATTTAAACCTTTTAAAATAATTTCAATTTGCTGTCGTGTTATATCTTGAAATTGAATTGCAGAAAGAGTTGCCATTGTTTGTTGCGTAACTTCTGTACTGCTATCTTGTACTTGTAATAAACTTTCTTGATTTAAATTATCAAGACGTTGGTAACTCGAAATTAATGCTGTAAGTTGATCTTTTAAATGAGCTAACATTGTTGATTCATCTTTTTGTTTCTCTGCATTTAACTTTTCATTAAACTCTTTTTCAACACTATGTACCATTTTTTCAATTGCTTTCCCTATTTCTTTTGTAGCGTGGTCTGACTGTCCAGAAAGGTTTCTTACAGCATCCGCAACTACAGCAAAACCTTTTCCAAACTCTCCTGCTTTTGCTGCTTCAATTGCAGCATTTAGTGCTAATAAATTAGTTTTATTACTTAAGCCTTTAAGTAAAGAAACCATATTAGACATCACCCGAGCATGCTCAGAAAAATCTTTTCCAATTTTTTGATCTCGCTGAATATCATCTAACCTTTTTTCAATATAAACTTGAAGTTTTTCAATCGTATCTTGATTTTCATGAATCGTTGAATTTGATTGAACTGCAAGTTCTTTTGCTTCTTTTTGTTTTTCCTCAATTTTCTGTCGTAATCTTTCCATTAAATGTTGAGTTTCCTCTAGTTGTTCTGTAATCTCCATTGCAGCATCATCTGTTTCACCGATCACACTACTTAGATGATTTTCCATCAATTGATGAATTTCTTTTTGTGAGGAAAATACATCTTCTAATAATGTATCTGTTGTATTTTTTTGAGTGTTTCCAGTTTCATTTTTTCTTTCTTGATTTAGAAAATTATTCAATACAAGGTAATAACTTACACCAAATAATATACTTAGGATACATGCACTTAAAATAGGCAAAAGAATTGAACCTGAGCCACTATTTAGTATACTTTGCAATATCCATAAAATAAAAAAAGAAATAACAACTCCACCTAACATTAAAAATGGCAGCCATGTTTGGAGTTGTTTTTGATGAATGATTATTTTTTTTTGTTCTTCCATGATGTTTTTTATGTATTAGATAATGAAAAGGGTCAGACCCAATAAAAAAGATTCAATTAAATTGAATAATTTAGTTTTTAGTGAAATGCACTTCACAGTAAAACACAAACTACTATAGTAAAATAAACCTTTATTTATGGTTCAATAGACATCTTTCCAGTCAAAATAAATCGTATTTTATATCAGTAGGTTGCTGATTTTTTCTTTTTTATAACTATTTGAAATCAAAGGTGAATAATCTGACTGGAAAGGTGTCTAATTACTATAATTCCCTATATTATAGAAAAAATAGATTTTAAGTATGAGTAGTTTTCGATTTTTACAATAACAAAAAATTCTTCTATTAAAAATTTAAGAACAATATTTTTTGGTTGTTAAGTACTTAGGCACAAGTAAATCAGTATTTTATATCCATTTAAACCTTAATTTTCAACAACTTATCCTTAATCAAATACTGGATTACTTTATCACTATTACTTAAAGGATAAGATACACAGCCCAACTATGATTTGTAATTATCAAAAACAACTTTCAACACAGCAATATCGCTAAAGGTTCTAAGACATACCGAATTTACTTTCTTTTATGAAGTAAAATTTCTGTTTCAAAAGCAAACCTACTTTTTTTTTAAAAAAAGTAGATCAAAAAAATTGGTTTATTGTACAATTTTTTTTACATTCAATAGTTATATTATAATTTTACTGCTTCCTTAAAAATGAAAAAATCTATTTTAGTAATTGATGATAATAAGAATATTGTTAAATTAATTGAGCGTTATTTTTCAAGAAAAGGCTATCAAATTTTTTCAGACTTCAAACCAACAGCATGCCTGAATATACTTCGAAATGAGTCAATTGATATTATCTTATTAGATCAAATGATGCCTGAATATACAGGAGTAGAAGTTTTTGATATTATTCATGAAAAAATAGCATCACCTCCTCCTGTAATTATGATCACAGCTCATTCTTCTCTTCAACTAGCAACTATTTTTATGAAACAAGGAGGTGCTGACTTTGTTCAAAAACCTATTGAGTTTGAAATTTTAGAAGTAAAAATGAAGAATGCAATGGAAAAAAACATCTTAAGAAAAGAACTAATTGCCTCGCAAATTGCACTACAAGCAGAAATTGAAGTTAATTTAGCAAAATCACAACTAATTAATAATGTATCTCATGAACTATATACCCCTCTCCATAGCATTTTAGGCTTTACTGATTTGGGGATTAAACTTTCAAATGAAGCAGAATTTGATCAAAAAATTACCTTTTCTGATTATTTTAAAAATATAAAAAAATCAGGAAACCGATTAATGAATTTTGTTAACGATTTAATTGATCTTTCTCAATTAGAAGCAAAACAAATTCAATTCAGCATGACATCATGCAATAATTTAGAAAAAATTGTTCAAAACGTACTTCATCAAAATGATCACTTAATTCAGAAAAAAAACTTACATATTAAAACATCCATTACAACTTCCACTCCAAATGCTCAATTTGATCAGAAATGGATTCATAAAGTAATTGTCAAGCTCTTAATCAATGCGATTAACTATAGCGGCCTTAATAAATCAATCTATATTTCAATTCATGAAATTGGTCATTTTTTAAAATTTTCAATTTCAGATGAAGGGATTGGAATTCCGACTCAAGAGCTTGAAAGTATCTTTGAAAAATTTACTCAAAGTAGTAAAACACTCACAGGTGCTGGTGGCACTGGTTTAGGATTATCCATTTGTAAAGCTATTATTACTGCTCATAAAGGGAAAATTTGGGCAGAAAATCACCCAAAAGGTTCAATTTTTTGTTTTATGCTCCCTATTTCGCAAGAAGGGAAAGTAGAACAAGATTTACCTGAAATTATCAACTAAATATAAAATTGGAACTTGTATCTGACATTGAGCAGGTATAAATTTTAAAAAAATATTTAATATATGTCTGATTTTATTGCCTTTTTATATTTACGAGGGAATTAGTAATAATATGTATCAACATCAATTCCATTTTTAATGTGATTAATTTTGTACTGATGAAACTAATAATCAGCATTAATTGTTATTTT
>JBNMNM010000077.1:0-9977 GCA_051275585.1 bacterium
ATTGTTGTGTTGATCTTTAAGTTAAATCGATCAGCAACAGCTTTCATTACTTTTTCTGCTTGAACAACAACTTCTTGTCCAATTCCATCACCTGGAAGAATTACAATATTTTTTTCTGTCATATCTCTACAAAGTCAAGGATTTGATGAATCACAAAAAAAAAGCGATGATTAACATCGCTTTTTTTTAACCATTTGTGAAACTAAGAAAATTTTTCAAAATAAGAAGAAATCTCTTTTTTCTATTTTGACCAAGTAAACATTTTTCTTAATTCAGCACCAACTTTTTCAATTGGATGCTCTTCAGATGCTCGTCGTAAACCTTTGAAGTTTGTTTGACCAACTTTGTTCTCAAGTAGCCAGTTTTTAGCAAAAGTTCCATCTTGGATTTCTTTAAGAATATCCTTCATTGCAGCACGAGACTCAGCATTAATCACACGAGGTCCTGAAACTAATCCACCATACTCAGCAGTTTCAGATACAGAGTAATTCATTTGGCTGATTCCACCTTCATAGAAAAGATCTACAATCAATTTTAGTTCATGTAGACACTCAAAATAAGCAATTTCTGGCGGGTAACCAGCTTCTGTAAGAGTATCAAATCCAGCACGAACTAGTTCAGCAGCACCACCACAAAGAACTGCTTGCTCACCAAAAAGGTCAGTTTCAGTTTCATCACGGAAGTTAGTTTCAATTACACCTGCACGAGTTCCACCTACACCTTTTGACCAAGCAAGAGCATAATCTTTTGCTTTTCCTGAAGCATCTTGGTGAATTGCAATCAAACAAGGAGTTCCTGCACCTTCAGTATAAGTTCTTCGTACAAGATGACCTGGAGATTTTGGTGCAATCATAATTACATCAACATCAGTAGGAGGAAGAATTTGCTCGTAAACAATGTTGAATCCATGTCCAAAAGCAAGAACATTTCCAGCTTCTAAGTTTGGAGCAATATCAGCATCATAAATTTCTTTTTGTAATTGATCTGGAGCAAGAATCATAATTACATCAGCAGCTTTTGCAGCATCCGCTGTGTCCATTACTTTTAATCCCGCTTCTTCAGCTTTTGCTCTAGAAGTAGAACCTGCTCGTAAACCAACAATAACATTCATTCCAGAATCTTTAAGATTTTGAGAATGTGCATGTCCCTGACTTCCGTAACCAATTACAGCAAGAGTTTTGCCTTCTAAAAGGCTTAGGTTTGCATCTTGGTCATAATAAATTGTTAAATCTGCCATTGATCCTCTAAAAAGTTCTAATTATTGATCAAAATAAAAATCAAATTTTTTCAATAAATTTAGGTGACATCAGTGCCACGAGCCATCACCAATTTTCCTGAACGCACCATTTCTAGCAAGCTAATTGTGGATAAAAGTTTCTCTAAAGCATCAATTTTATCTGAGCTTCCAGTTACTTCAATTGAGAGAACCTCATCTGCCATATCAATTACTTTTGCACGAAAAACATCAATATACTGAAAAACTTCTGCCTTTTGTTCAGGAGCAACTTTAACCTTAAACAAGGCAAGTTCACGCTCTACTGAACTACTAGGATTATGATGAGTTGCATGAACTACATCCACTAGCTTGTTTAGTTGCAGAATAATCTGGTCAAATGTATCAGGAGCACCCTGAGCATTAATTGTTAAACGTGAAAATTGATGGTTGTGTGCAGGAGAAACGACCAAAGAGTCAATATTATATCCTCTTCGAGCAAATATTTGCGTCATTCGAACCAGAACACCTGGCTTATTATTGACTAAAATACTAATTGCATATTCCATAAGTTCCTTTTTACCCTTAATTCAAGATTAGGTACTTCCTGTTGGTTTCGCAAGTTTAACTCCTTTCTTCGGTTCTTCAATTAGAAGCTCCGAAACAGGTGCACCTGCTGGAATCATAGGAAAAACATTATCTTCTTTCATCACAACTGCATCAATAATACATGGTCCTTCATTATAATCAAAAGCACTCTGAAGAACTCTTTGAACATCACCTGACCTTCGAATTCGAAATCCTTTAATGCCATAAGCTTCACCAAGCTTCAAAAAATCTGGATTCCCTTCTAAATCAACGCCACTCAGGCGATTATCAAAGAAAAGATTTTGCCACTGACGTACCATACCTAAAAAAGAATTATTAATAATAATAATTTTAATTGGTAATTTGTGAATCATGGCTGTTGCTAATTCCATTTGAGTCATTTGGAATCCACCATCACCGACAATTGCAATTACTTTTTTGTCTGGATGAGCAAATTGAGCACCAATCGCAGCAGGCATACCAAAACCCATTGTACCTGCACCACCACTTGTTATCCATTGTCGTTCAAAATGACATTTATAAAACTGAGCTGCCCACATCTGATGTTGTCCTACATCAGTTGTTACAATCGCTTTTCCTTCTGTTAATTTGTAGGCTTCATCAATTACATGTTGTGCCCGCAGACCACCTCTTTTTGGGTACTTTAATGGATATTGTTTTTTCCATTTTTGAATCTGCTTAATCCAATCATCAGTTTCAAGTTTGTGTACATGCTGAATCAGCTCTTCTAAAACATGAGAAGCATCACCTTGAATAGATACATCTGGGTCAATAATTTTTCCAAATTCTGCTGGATCAATATCAATATGGATTTTCTTTGCATCTTTGCAAAACTCATCCAATTTTCCTGTGATCCGATCATCCCAACGAGAACCAATCGCCATAATTAGATCGCAATCAACAACTGCTTTATTTGCATAAACAGTTCCATGCATCCCTAACATACTAACAGAAAGTTCATGTTCTTCAGGAAAAATACCTTTTCCAAGTAACGTATTGGTTACAGGAGCTTGTAATTTTTCAGCTAATTGCTTAACTAATTTTCCAGCACCAGAAATAACGGCACCATTCCCAACATAAAGAAGAGGCTTTTTAGATTCGGCTAAAAGCTCTGCGACCTCAATTACTAGGTCCTTATTAACATCTTCTTTTGTTGGAATGTGATATCCTGGTAAATCAATTTGATCAGAAAAGGAAGGTCCACATTCAAGACTAAGAATATCTTTTGGTAAATCAATTAAGACAGGTCCTGGTCGTCCTGTAGTTGCAATATGAAATGCTTCTTTAATAATTCTTGGAAGTTCATTTGCATCTTTGACCAAATAGTTGTGTTTAACAACAGGCATACTAACACCAAAGGTGTCTCCTTCTTGGAAAGCATCCTTTCCTAGATTTGGTGAAATCGTTTGTCCTGTTAAAACAACTAATGGCACAGAATCCATATAAGCTGTTAACAACCCTGTAATAGTATTGGTTGCACCTGGCCCAGAAGTTACTAATACAACTCCTGCTTTTCCAGTTGCACGAGCATAACCATCTGCCATGTGAGTAGCACCTTGTTCATGCCGTACCAGTATTAGCTTTAAAGAAGGAGCATCCAGTAAAGCATCAAAGATAGGCATACATGCCCCACCTGGATACCCAAAAATATACTCTACACCTTCACGTCGAAGCTCTTCAACGATAACTTGTGACCCATTCATGGGAATTTCCTCTTTCTCAGATATCAGTTTTCCTTTTCAGAAGGCCTTTTTTATAAGCCCCGTAAAAATTCATGTCAATTTTATAATCAAAAAAACACTTTCTTCAAAGCTGTTTCCAAAACATAGTGTAACTTAGACTATTAAAAGCCACTTTTCTATTCAAAAACTAATATATAGTTACTACTTTACAGTTAAAAAGCTAGAACTAGAAAATTAGCTAGAAAAAAAACTTGATTTATGTTTCTTATTAAAACTTATTTTTATTTAGTTATTTAATTTTTAGGAGAGTTTTATGAAGTCCTTTATTATTGTTGCCTTGTTTCTTTCTTTTTTCATTCTTCCTAGCACTAGCTTTGCTCGTGTAAAGGTAAGTTACCTGCAAATTCGTGAATGTGGAAATATTATCAGTCTTAGAGCAAAGCGATCCCTTCAAGATAAACTAAATAAAAAAGTAAAATCTAAAGTGAACAGAATCAAAAGCCTGAAACGAGTTATCTCAATTAACTACACAAAATCAAAAGGAATTATTCGGAAGAATTGTGCACTAGCAACAGTTTGGTATGAGTACGAACGATAGAGGTAGTTTGCGATGCTGAGAAAGCTATTTCTTTTTTGCTTTCTCTTCAGGATTTAACCATTTCCCTAAAAAAACTTGATCTAAAAGAGGCATTTGATAGCGTTGTTCAACAACAAAACCAGATAAAAAAGGTCGTAGTTGAATTGAAAAACTTTGTTGCCAATTAGGATCAAGTCTTAAAATAGGATTATATTCAATTTTTCCTATTCCTAAACTTCTGCGAAAATTCACAACGTCTTGTAAATATCCTTTTGCAATATAGAACAAATCTAGACGTGTTACCTCATCACCTAATTTTACAATATATGAACCATCAGGTTGAGGATATACGATTGAGGCAGATACTCGTTCCAAGTATCCTTGTGAAGTTTGAATAAAAAGACGATGATATTTTTGAACCAATATAAAAGGTCGCTCTTCTTCTGAAAGTTCTGGAAGGGTAGTCAAATTCCCAAGACTCACTTTTCCATACACTTCTGTTGTATACAACCCTGCATGATACTTTCCTTTGCCAGAGCAACTCGACAAAAAAATCATACAAGAAACAAATACAATTAAAAATAAAACAGACCTTCTTGTTTTATAACTCATGAACCACTGCTGATTTTTGTAACATCTCTTTTGCTGCTGAAAGTGAAGTTTCTGTAATTTCTGCTCCAGCAATGAAATGAGCAATTTCATGGACTCGCTCTTCTTGAGTCAGTGAACAAACTGAAGTTTTTGTCATTTGATTTTCAACTGATTTTGAAACCTTTAAGTGAAAGTCTGCAAGTGCTGCAATCTGAGCTAAATGAGTAATACAAATAATTTGATTATCTTCACTTAATTGCCGCATTTTATATCCTACAGTCTCAGCAATTCGACCACTGATTCCTGTATCAATTTCATCAAAAACCATAATATTAGGATTACTTTCACTATTCATGACAGTTTTTAATGCTAACATAACTCTTGAAAGTTCTCCACCAGATGCACTTTTATTTAATGGACTTAATGGAATTCCTGGATTTGTTGTTAAAAAGAAGTCAACAACATCTGCACCATTTTCTCTAAATTCATCTTGGAGAGAACTAATCTTTACTTGAAATTCACTTTGAGGAAGACCTAACTCAGATAATTCCTTTAAAATTTTTGTTTCCAACTCTGGAGCATCAGCTCGACGTAATGCTGTTAAGACTTCAGCACATTCTTGCAATTGAATTTTTAGATGTAATAATTCTCCTTCAATCTCTTCTCGATTTTCTTCTAAAGACAGTAATGAATCATGTTTTTGTTGAAATTGCTCTAAAGTTTTCAATGCACTTTCAACAGTTCCACCATGTTTCATTTTTACTTTTTCGATCTCAGCTAATCGTTCATTAATCTCATCTAAACGAGCTGGATTTTGATCAAAGTCTTGAAGATATCGCCCAAGATCAGCAATTGAGTCTTCAATAATAATAACACCTTCTTGAAATTGTAGAAATGTAGGTGATAAAGCAGAATCTAAATCTTGAGATTGCTCCACTTGAACCAAAGCACTTGATAATTCTGTTAGTGTTGATTTTTCAGCATTACTCCAATCTGCAATTGGTCCTATTAATTGCAACAGTTGCTCACGATGACTTAAATGTTCTAGTTCTTTTCGGAGAGATTGATCTTCTTGAACAGATAAGTTTACTTGAACTAACTCATTAATCTGAAATTCAAGAAAGTCTAACTGCTTATCTCGAATTTCTACATCTTGATCAAGTTGCTCTTTTAACGCTTTTTTTTCTTGATATTGGATAAAGATTTTTCTGTATTGTTCTTTTTCCTCACCAATATTTGCAAATTGATCCAAATATTCAATGTGAGTTGAACTTTGCATCAATCCTTGTTGCGAGTGCTGTCCATGAAAATCAATTAACAATTTTCCTAAACTTGCAAGCTGATTTAAATTCGAAGTAAAATCATTTAGGAAAATAGTATTCTTTCCTGAAGAGTTAATTTTTCTTCGAATTACCAATTCGTCATCAAAATGAATTTCTAAATTTTGGAGGAATTCTTGGGCAGCCTTATTTTTTTCAATATTAAAGACACCTTCTACCAAAAGATGTTTTTCATCTGTTCGAATTAATTGCTTTGATCCTTTATCACCAAGAATCAAACCAAGAGCTTTTAAAACAACAGATTTTCCTGCACCAGTTTCCCCTGTAACAGCAGTATAACCAGATTTAAAATCAACTACTTGCGTCTCAATTGTAATGAGATTTTGAACATAAACTCGTTGTAACATAGCTGCCCAAAAATTGTGACCGAAGGGTTATCGGATATTTCCTTTTAACACTTTTTCTGTTTGAATTGGAGTATCTTCAATCATCAGTTTCTTTTCTTGAAACCATAAAAATCCATCTTCCACTGTGATTGGTGCGGCAAAAAATTCATCAATATTAACTGTGCTCTTTCTATTTAAATCAGAAACTCCATCTAGCTGAATAATGCTTCCAACAGGATGATCACCTGCAGAAACAACTTCTAATTTTTTCCGTTTTTCTGCGGCTAGTACCATTCCTTCAGAGTCAATTCCTCGAATTTTTGCAGGTTCTAAATTTGTTGCAACAAGCACCTTTTTGCCTAAAAATTCTTCAGGAGAAATATACTTTACAAGCCCTGAGACAATCGTTCGATTTCTTCCTTCACCACAGTCTACTTCTTCAACATACAATCGTTCTGCATCAGGATGACGTTCTACTTTTTTCACTTCTCCAACTTTAATTTCAAGTTTTTGAAAGTCTTCTAAAGTAGTTCCTTTTGGTGCGTCTTCTCCTTCTGATTTCTTTCCACTATATTTTTCTTTGAATTCTTTTGCCTGTTTTATATCTAATTTTTTGAAAAGAATTTCAGGTGTAGCAATTGTATGACTCTTTAATGAATCCCACTGACCAAGGTTTTGGTAAGTAACAGAATCCACATTTAACATGCCTAGAATCCTACTTGATGTTGCAGGCATATAGGGTTCAATCAAAATGCCTAAATCTCTGAGTAAATAAACAAGAACAGTAAGAGTTCCTAAAGCCTCATCAGGACTAGTTTTGATACTTGCCCAAGGTGCTTGATCTTGAAAAAATTTATTTCCTGCTTTCCCTAAAGCTAGGATTTGCTTCAATCCATCTTTAATTTGAACTTTTTCAAGTGATGCTACAATCTCTTTTTCCGCTTGAAGAGTTTGCTCTAAAAAGTCTTTTTTTGCTTGATCAAGTGCAACTTCTTTTAGTGTTCCTTCAAAATTTCTTTGAAGAAAAACCATTGTTCTATTTAATAAATTTCCAATGTTATCAATAAAGCTACTGTTTACTTCTTCAAAAAAACCATCCCACACGAAATTTGCATCTGATTTTTCAGGACGATTATACAAGAGATAAAAACGCCATAAATCAGCATCAATTCCTGTATCAATTACATCAGTACCAAAAACACCAATATGTCTTGATTTTGAAAACTTCTCATTTTCATAATTAAGATATTCAGTACTGCTAATATGATGAAGAAGAGTCCAAGACTGTCCACTACCAATTAAAGACGCAGGAAAAACAACAGTATGAAAAGGAATGTTATCTTTTGCCATGAATTGATAAAGTTCTGTTCCTTCTGGATCATGCCACCACCTTTTCCAATCATCAGGAAAAGCTCTTTTTGTATTTGAAATATATCCAATTGGAGCATCAAACCAAACATAGAATACTTTATCTTCATAACCTTTTTTAGGAACTGGAATTCCCCATTTTAAGTCACGAGTAATTGGCCGAGATTGAAGTCCATTATCAATCCAACTTTTTGTTGCACCAATTGCATTTTTATTCCAATCCCCTTTCTCCATTGACTCATTTTGGAACTTAACTAAACGTTCTTCAAGAGCAGGAAGATTGATATAAAGATGCTTTGTCTCTTTCTCAATAGGAGTATTACCACAAACTTTACAGGTAGGATTAATCAGCTCTGTAGGTTGGAGAAGCTTTCCACAAGAATCACATTGATCACCTCTAGCTCCTTCTGTATTGCAATGTGGGCAAACACCTTCAACAAAACGATCCGCAAGGAACATATCGTCATGTTCACAATAGGATTGACTGCTTTCTTGCTCTTCAATCATTCCTGCTTTTTCAAGATCAAGAAAAATTGATTGAGTAATTTCTGTGTGTTCTGCTGTTGAAGTTCGTCCAAAATAATCAAATGAGATTCGAAAATGCTCATATACGGCTTTGTGGATAACATGATATTTATCACAAATTTCTTTTGGACTTAGTCCTTCTTCTCTTGCTTTGGTTTCCGTTGCAGTACCATACTCATCAGTCGCACAAATATAAGCAGTCTCATATCCTTGACTTCGACAAAAACGAGCATAAACATCCGCAGATAGAACACATCCAATAATATTTCCTAAATGAGGAACATTATTTACATACGGAAGAGCAGAAGTGATTAATTTTTTTTTCATTATTTTAGAACTACAGAATCAAGATGAATCAATTTTTGCGGTCTATTGAGCGTCAAGAACTACAATAATTCTAAATAATCCGTCAAGCATAGGCATAGACAGAAACATATAAATATATACATCTTAAAAAATTTAAAAAACTTCTAATAAAAGAAGTTTTCTTACTCTCTATACTGCGGCTAATATAACTAATTCTGAAGGTTCCAAAATTAAAACGACCTCTCCACTTCCTAAAATAGTAGAACCTTTAATTCCTGGAATATTAGTTAAATATCCTTGAAGTGGTTTTACTACAATTTCCTGTTGTGTGTGAAGATCATCAACTGCAATTCCAATTTCAAGACCACCTGCTTGGATAAAAACAATACTCCATACTCGTTCTGGATCTCGCTCTTTAGTGCCCAGTTCTAATAAATGGGTTAGTTGTGTTACTCCAATAATCTTACCACGAACATCAATTGCTTCTTTTTGTTTCAAATGTTGCAAGGTCGATTCTTTCACTTCCATCGTCTCTTTAACTGCATCTAATGGAATCGCAAATTTTTGTCCTTCTGTACTAATGATTAATGCATCAATCACAGCAAGTGTTAATGGAAGAGTTAAGCGAACGCTTGAGCCATTTCCTGGTTCAGAGTCAACATCAACAGTTCCTTGGATTTTCTGAATATTGGTTAAAACAACATCCATTCCAACACCACGTCCACTGAGATCCGATACGGTTTCCACAGTAGAAAATCCAGGTTTAAAAATAAAATTATTTACTGTTTTTGCATCTAATTTTTCGGCTTCTTCAGCAGTTATCATTCCTTTTTCAACAGCAAGTTTCCGCACTCGTTCTGTATTAATTCCTGCCCCATCGTCAATAATAGCAATTTCAATCGCACTACCAAGATGAGTTGCTTTTAAAATAATCGTTCCAGTTTCTGGTTTTCCAGCAGCAATTCGTTTTTCAGGAGTTTCAATTCCATGATCACATGAATTTCGAATGATATGAACTAATGGATCACCAAGCATTTCTACAATTGACTTATCAATAGCAGTTTGCTCTCCAACCATTTGCAGTTGAATTTTCTTACTTGTTTTTCGAGAAATATCTCGAACCATTCGAGGAATTTTTTGAAACACGGTTTTAACAGAAACAAGTCGCATTTCCATCAAACTATTTTGTAAGTCATCAGAAATTCGATTAAATGACGTCTCTACATTTTTTAATTCCCGCATAATTTTTCCAGGAATCTTGAGACCACCTAACTCGCCTGTAACATGATTAAACGTATTTCTTGCAGTAATTAGCTCCCCAATTAAGTTCATGAAATTATCTAAGCGAGTAGCTTCAATCCGCATTGTTTTAATTTCATGATCATCTCTTTTTGCTGATGGAACAGGAGCATCTTTTTTCTCATTTTCTTTTACTGGGGT
>JBNMNM010000078.1:0-9927 GCA_051275585.1 bacterium
TTTTTTACGCTCTCTGTTCATGTCCCTTACGGGCGTGGAACTAGAGTCCTGAAGGGGCGGTATTCCAAGTTCTTCTCCAGTATTTGCAAGCTTCCTTTGGCGTAACTCCTCCGAGGCGTGTATAATCAGGGTAATCAGGGTAATCAGGGGACACGAGACTTATTTCTATAATCAGGGGACACGAGACTTATTTCTAAAAATTAGGGAGAACATAATATAAGTCTCATGTACCCTGATTACAAGCTATTTAATTTGAAGCATAAGCCACGCTTCGATCTCTTCTTCTAGCTAGCTCGCTGGTATAATTTTTCCCTAAAGTATCAGCATGTTTTTTTGTCCAAGTTGTCAGAGCTGTTTTTCCTGTTGCTGGAGTTTCTACCTTTAATAAGCCATCCATTAGGCCATAGATTTCTTCTTTGGTCAAAATTGTATCATTGACGAATTTTCCTGTTAGAGTCGCAAAGAAAAATCCAATTGCTGGAGAAATTGAAATAATTTTTTTTGGTTTTTGGATGATTTCTCCAATGACTTGAACCAACTCTTTATAGGTGAATGTTTCTGCCCCTATTGCATTGATGATTTGATTTTCTGGATTTTCTCCTTCTTGAACAGCAAGCTCTGCTAGGTCGTCAACGTAAATTGGTTGGATTCCATAGTTTCCATCTTCAAAAACTCCAAATAGTGGGAATTTGCGAAGCATCCACGCAATGTTATTTTAATTAGGGGGACACTAGACTTATTTCTGAAAATTAGGGAGAACATAATTAAGTATCATGTTCCCTGATTACACATGTATTAGTAAAAGCTTTGCGATATTAAAATCAGTCCTTGACTGCTGATTTAAAAACCATGCATAGTCACAGCTTGTTCTAAACGCAAATTAGTTACTGAGAACATCTATTGCGTCAGGTATGCTTAAATGAAACAACCGCTTCGTAGTACGAAAGCAAAAAAACTGCTTCGAGAAATCATCGATGCTGGCATTGTAACATACTCGCAGCCACATGCATTAGATCGATTAAAAGAAAGGTTGATATCTATGCCAGACTGCTTGAATGTTATGCGAGCTGGAGTAGTTCAGGAGGCTGAGCTGGATAATGAAGCCTGGCGTCATCGTGTAAGCACAAACAAAATAGTTGTAGTTGTTGAATTTCTCTCAGAAGATGAAGTATTGGTCGTAACAGCATGGAGGTTATGATGATTTGTCCAGACTGCCATAAAAATGAATTAATTGAAAAGAAAGAAACTATTCGTTATCAGGAATCGGGTTTACGTAATATAGTGTTAAATAATGTGTTGGTCCGAACATGCCCTGCATGTGGGAATAAACTAGTCTCTATCCCTAATATTGAAGAGCTTCATAGAAGCATTGCTGTTTTTTTAATCAATAAATCTGAAAGATTAATCTCTGAGGAAATTATTTTTTTAAGAAAATCTCTTGGTTGGTCTAAAGCTGACTTTGCTCGTAAATTTCATGTAAGACCAGAACAGGTTTCTCGGTGGGAAAGTGAAGCTAAGCCTATTAAAATGAAAGTACAAAATGAACTTTTGTTACGAACTATAGTAGCTAATGGGCAAAAAATTGAGAATTATGAAGATCATATGGATGAAATTGCGTCAAAGGATCCATGTGATAAGTCATTTCTATCAATGTTATTTTCTCATAAAAAATGGGAGCCTAATTTACAATTGGGTCAATGTTAGTAAAAGGCCATCATTTGAGTGCTTTTTTAAGATAAGAGGACAGAAGACTTATTTCGAAAAATTAGGGAGAACATAATTAAGTCTCATGTACCCTGATTAGAATGCTTATATTTTTAGTTATTTAATTTGAAGCATAAGCGACGCTTCGATCCCTTCTTCTGGCTAGCTCGCTGGTATAATTTTTCCCTAAAGTATTAGCATGTTTGTTTGTCCACGTTGTCAGAGCTGTTTTTCCTGTTGCTGGAGTTTCTACCTTTAATAAGCCATCCATTAGGCCGTAGATCTCTTCTTTGGTCAAAATTGTATCATTGACAAACTTTCCTGTTAGAGTCGCAAAGAAAAATCCAATTGCTGGAGAAATTGAAATAATTTTTCTTGGTTTCTGAATGATTGCCCCAATGATTTGCACAAGCTCTTTATAGGTGAATGTTTCTGGTCCTATTGCATTAATGATTTCATTTTCTGGGTTCTCTCCTTCTTGAACGGCAAGTTCTGCGAGGTCGTCAACATAGATTGGTTGGATTCCATAATTGCCATCTCCAAAAACTCCAAACAGTGGAAATTTTCGGAGCATCCATGCAATATTATTGATAAGAATATCCTCTTTTCCAAAAAGAACGGCAGGACGAAGGATTGAATAAGACACTCCTAAATTGATTAATGCCTTTTCTAAAATCCCTTTGCCTTGAAAGTATTCTAAGTAAGAGTGTTCATCAGGATTTGTAATGCTGACATGGATAATTTTTTCTACACCTGCTTTTTTTGCGGCTTGAAAGAGTGTGATTGTGTTTTTGACCGCTTCTGAGTGGGTAAATGTTTTGTGGTTAAATCTCACCCAGTAGGTATTATAGAGAACTTTTGTGTTCTTTAATGATTCAACTAATTGATCTGGATTTTGGAAATCAAAAGGATGAACCTTAATTTGATTTCCAAATCTATTTTCTCGATCTGTTGAGTTGGTTAGGGTTTCAACCTCATATCCTTTTTCAAGTAAACGATGTGCAATGTATTTTCCTGAATATCCAAATGCACCAGTAATGGTATGAATATGCTTGTTCATGACATCCTCTTTAATGGGTCATCACTTTTTGATTGCTCCAAGAATTTTGAGTACTGCTTTTAACTTGAAGTCATCTAATGTGATGAGGGTTGCGACAATGGTATCAAGTTGATCAAAAAATTGTTGCATTGCTTGCAAACGTTCCTGACACAACTTTGATTGCTCTGTAGGTTTTTCTGCTTTAACTAGATTTAAACTCTCTTGTACGCTTTTTAAGGCATAATCGAATTCGTGTTGTTCTCGTTCTTTTAAAATTCCTTTTACAATTTTCCAGAAATCAAACTCAGCACAATAATAGTCTTTTCGATCTCCAATTTTGAGTTTTTTATGAATCATTCCAAGACGCTCTAATTGGCGAACATTGGTACTAACAGCTCCTTTTGTTACTCCTACCTGTTTTACAATTTCATCTAAGTTTAATTCTTCAGCAGAAAGATAAATCACGGCATAAATGGCTCCCATTGCTTTTGGAAATCCCCAAAAATGTGTGATTCGACTAATTCCTTGAATAAAATGCTCACGAGCTTGATCTAAATTTTCAGACATGGATTCTTTTTTGAAAGTTTGTTCTTAACGTTTAGTTTAAACTAAACAATAAATATGAAAAAAAAACCTTCTTGTCAAATTAAGAAGGTTTTTAATTTTTTATTAGACTTTAAATTGGTTTACTTCTGTGTGTAACTCATCTGCGATTCTATTAATTTCATGAATCGTTGTTGTTGTATAATCAATCGATTGAGAAAGATCCGTAATCGAATTAGCATTGCTATCAGTTACTGATGAAACTTCTTCTGTTCCTTTTGCAACTTCTTGCAAACCAATGCTTTGCTCATTAATCATTGAAGTGATGTTGTTCACTTGTCCTGAAATAATCGTAATTTTATCAATAATATTTATTAAGACATTTTTTGTTTTTCCCGTTACCTCACGACCATGTGAAACATTGCCTGAACTTACATCAATTAACTTTCGAATTTCAGTTACAGAAGAACTACTTCGTTCTGCTAAATTTCGAACTTCTTCAGCAACAACAGCAAATCCTTTTCCTAAGTCTCCTGCTTTTGCCGCTTCAATCGCTGCATTTAGTGAGAGTAAGTTAGTTTGTCCTGCAATCTCAGTGATCACACCAATAATACCTTCAATTTTAGAACTACTATCTTCGATTTTTTCCATTGCTGAAGTAGTTTGATCAACTGATGTTGCACCTTCATTTGCACTTTCTTCTGCACCATTTGCTAATTCTTGAACTTCTTGAATATGTAGCTCTGTTTCACGAACAGAAGTAGATAGTTCTTGAATCGTATTACTACTTTGAGTAATTGATGCTGCTGACTGTATCTGACTTGCTGCAATTTCATCAGAATTTCGTTTCATCTGTTCAGCAGTAGAGGATAGCTCTTCTGATGATGTTGCAAGTGTTGTTGCATTTTCACTTATCTTAAGAACAATAGTTTGAATGTTCTCAACAAATCGATTGAACCAATGAGATAATTCTCCAATTTCATCTTTGCTGTTTATTTCAATTCGTTTGGTTAAATCTCCTTCTCCTTCTGCAATATCTTTAAATGCAAAAACAAGTTGTTGAATTGGAGTCGTAATACTTTTTATGATAATAAAAGAAATTAAACCACCTGTGATCAAAGCAATAATTGTTACTGTAAGCATAATTAGGTTAACTTGTTTTACAGAACGATTAATTTCTAGATTTACATTTGATAATTCTTGTAAACTTGCTTTCTCAAGTTGTTGACTAATAAACGTAATTTTTTGAGTTAGTACTTGAATCTTATTTTTAAATAAGTGGTCATTTTTTTGGATATTAGCAAATAAATTATTTGTATTTTGTTTGAATCCATTAAAATATCCATCAATCAGTGATACCCAGCCTTGAACCCTGTTTTTACTTGGAAATTTTTGTTTATTGAGGTTCTGTTTTAACTGGTTGATGTAAAAATCTACAGCCATCATTTCTAGTTGTGATCGTTGAATTAACTGTGGGTTGTGTTGTTCTTGGTAATTCAGTGTGTACAAACTAGCTAAAAGAAAATGTTCAAGAATATTACTACTATTTTCTTCAATTTGAACTTGTTTCTCTCGCTTTGAAATTTCAATAATATTTCGTAAGTTTTTTTGAACCTCAGGCATTGAGTGAATGGTAATTTGTTGTATGATTTTTTTTTGACGTTCTACCAACTTCTCAATAGACCGAAAAGATGTAACATATAATTGATTGTATTTACGTAAAGAGCTAATTTTTCTTTTTGAAGCATTTCCCGAAATATATTTTTGTGCTTTTTGAAGGATAGATTCAAAATTTTGCTCAAGTTGCTGAAATTGAGAAATATACTTTCGATTTTTCTCTCGCATATAATTCTGGCTTACAGACATTTTAGATGCACTATTTTGCAATAAATTTTTTGTAAACCGAACTTTATAAGTCAAAGCTTCTGATGTTTGGTTAAGTTGTTTCTTCATTTTACTTGTGCTGACATAGGATACAGTTCCAATCAGCAATAGAAAAAATGATAAGGATAATGAGATCCCTAAAATTCTAGCTCTAACTTTGAATTGTGCTAACATTCCTTCCTCAATATATTATATATATGAAAATCAAAACTTTAATGAGTCAACTGTTCTAAATTTTTTCCAATAAGCTGAGTATTGAGAAGAATATTCAGTGGAGTTTGATTTTTAGTTAATTCTAATTTTTCGGGAATGCTTGTAATTCCAAGTTTCTTTTTGATTCGAGTCAGTTCTGAAATCAATGTTGATGTCGCATCATAAGGATCTGATGGAATGATTTTTCCTGTAGGGAAAGAAGAAGGAGTAATTGGTGATATTTGAAGTTTAATCTCAAGTTTTGCTAGACGATATAAATTCTTATAGGACTCAATTAATACATCTTTAGGAATGATTTTATATTCAATTGTTGTTTGGGGAATTGTTTGAGTGATCCCTTTTCCTAAGCTAGATGAAATTGTTTTTAACTCATTTAAAATGTAAAGTGTATTTCGATAAACATGATTTGGAGAAAGAGGTTTTCCAATTGTATCTAATAAATAAGATGCAAACCATAATTTTTCATAAGCATCAGATGGTCTTTTTCCATCAACAAAAGGTACAGATCGCACTCTTCTTGAAATATTATAATGCTGTTTTACTTTTCTGATTTCTTGAAGTGCCTTTCTAATTGAATGATAAACTGAGGCAGGAGTAATCTTTTGACTTGATGAAATATATTGAACTTGAACAGGGGTTAATCCTAACTCAGACTGAATATTTGATATTTTGTAAAGTACTTCCAAAGTTTTACCAAAAACATGGATAGGAGTTCTTTTTGATTGTACCCCAGGACTTCGTACATTACTTTTGAGACCTTTATCCCTTCTAATCAATTGGATTTCTTTAATTAATTCAATTGATTTTTGATAAACATGTGATGGTGTAACTCGCTGAGTTTGTCCCCAAATGTTGTTACTAATACCTAAAATAATTATGGCAAATAGTACAATTTTCTTCATCATTCTCCCCCAATTTAAATATAAGTAATATCAAATAGTTAAATTTTAGCTATCATGAGGATTTTAGAAATGCAAAGAAAAATAGCAAGAGGTTTATATTATCTAAATGTCTGATTTTTTTATGTTTAACATTAATTGACATGAATGTCGGGTTGTTCCATTTTTTGAATTTTTACTTGAATAATACTAAATGCTATTCAACCCTTTAATATTAAAGAATTAGAAATAATTTAGAGTAATTTAATAAAATTTTAGCTGAATATATATTGAGGACTTTGTGGCAGAATTATCAAAATTGTAAATGCTGAGTGAATGAGGACTTTGTGGCAGAATTATCAAAATTGTAAATGCTGAGTGAATGAGGAAACTCAGCATCATTGTATTTTTTTCTTATTTTAGAAGATCAGAATAACTATGGATTATGTTCGGAAATGGGCAACTTCATCACGTAGTTCATCTGCAATACGGTTAAGTTCATGAATGGTTACTGTTGTTTGATCAACAGCTTGAGATAGGTCATTGATTGAGTTAGCATTACTATCAGTTACTGTTGAAATTTCTTCTGTTCCCTTTGCAACTTCTTGTAAACCAATACTCTGCTCATTAATGGTTGAGGTAATTCCATCAACTTGATCTGAAATGATCGTGATTTTTTCAATAATATTTTCTAGAACGTTCTTCGTTTTTTCAGTAACAACTCGACCATTTGTAACATTGATTGTACTTACATCAATCAGCCCTCGAATTTCAGTTACAGAATTGCTACTTCGTTCTGCTAAGTTTCGAACCTCTTCTGCAACCACAGCAAAACCTTTTCCTGACTCTCCTGCTTTTGCTGCTTCAATTGCAGCATTTAATGATAATAAATTGGTTTGTCCTGCGATTTCGGTAATAACTTCAATAATACCTTCAATTTTAGAACTACTTTCTTCTATTTTTCCCATTGCAACAGTGGTTTGCTCAACAGATTCAGCTCCCTCATTTGCACTTTCTTCTGCACTATTTGCTAGCTCTTGTACTTCTTGAATATGTTGTTCTGTTTCACGAACAGACGTTGATAATTCTTGAATGGTATTACTACTTTGAATAATAGATGCCGCTGACTCATTTTGAGTGGCAGCAATTTCATCAGAAGTCCGCTTCATTTGTTCGGCTGTTGCTGCAAGCTCTTCTGATGAGGCAGCGAGTGTTGTTGCATTGTCACCAATTTTTCTCACAATCAACTGAACATTTTTAACAAATCGGTTAAACCAATAAGAAAGTTCACCAATTTCATCTTCTCTTCTGATTGAGATTCGTTTTGTTAAATCACCTTCCCCTTGAGCAATATCCTTAAATGCAACAACAAGTTCTTGGATTGGATTTGTAATACTACGAATAATAATAAAAGAAACAAAACCACCTATAATAAGAGCAATGATTGTTACTGCGAGTACAATCATATTAACTTGTTTGGCAGATTGATTAATTTCACGGCTAACTGTTGATAATTCTTGTAAACTGTCTTTCTCAAGTTGTTCGCTGAGGAATCTAATTTTTTGAGTTAGGTTCTGAAATTTATCTTTAAATAATTGATTGCTTTGTTGGATATTAGAAAACAATTGTTTTGTTGTTTGTTCAAATTTTTGAAGATCTTTATTAATTCTAGTAACCCAATTTTGAACACGAGATTTACTTGGAAACTGTTCTTTTTTTAATACTATTTTTAATCGATTAAGATGAAACAGTGTTGCCATAATCTCTAGTTGAGTTCGTTGAATTAAACGAGGGTGGTTATTCTCTTGATAATTAAAACTATATAAATTTGCTAAAAGAAAATGGCGTAAAATATTATTACTATATTCTTGAATTTTGGTTTGGTTTTCACGTTGTGCAATTTGAATGATGTTATCTAAATCTTTCTGAATTTCAGGAGAAAAATTAACGATAATTTGATTTGTTAATTGTTTTTGTTTTTTAATGAGAGTTTCAATATTTCGAAATGCAATCACATAACTGTGGTTCAACTGTTCTAATCTAGTAATTTTTTTCAGTGCATTACTTTTAGAAAGATATTGTTTTGCTTTACTAAGGATTGAAAACCAATCTTGTTCTAAAATCTGAAATTGTTGGATATATTTTTCATCTTTTTCTCGGATATAGTTTTGGCTGATCGCCATTTTTGAAGCACTATTTTGCAATAAATTTTTTGTAAACCTAATTTTATAGGAAAGATTTTGTGATGTTAAACTTAACCTTTTCTGCATCTTACTGGTACTAATATAAGACACCATTCCAACTAATAAGAGAAAAAAAGATAAACAAATTGAAATGCCTAAAATCCTTTCTCTAATTTTTAACTGACTGAACATTTCTTCACTCCTTTCTAAATAAGAATCAAATTTTTATTTTCGCAGTAAATTTTCTAAATTTTTTCCAATCAATTGAACATTATTAAAAACATCTAACGGTGTTTTATTGGTTGGAAGCTTGAGTTGTTCAGGAGTGACTGTAATTCCTAATTTCACTTTTACTCGCACTAAATCTGAAATGAGCGTTGATGTTGCATCATAAGGGTCAGATGGAATGATATTTCCTGTAGGAAAAGATGATGGAGTGAATGGAGGAATTTTAAGTTGAATCTCTAATTTAGCTAAACGATATAAATTTTTATAAGACTCAATGAGAACATCTTTTGGAGTAATTTTGTAATTGAGTTGAGTTATATCTGTTTTCTGAATAAAGCTTTTCCCTAAATGAGATGAAATGGCTTTTAATTCACTTAGGATATAAAGAGTATTTCGATAAACATGACTTGGAGAAAGAGGTTTTCCAAGTGTATCCAATAAGTAAGATGCAATCCATAGTTGTTCATAAACATCTGATGGTTGTTTTCCTTTGATAAAAGAAACAGGTTGAATTTTTTCTTCAATATTCAATTTTTCTTTAATCTTTTTTTCTTCTCGCAAAGCTTTTTGAATTGATTGGTATACAAGTGCAGGGGGAATTTGCCGAATTGGAATGTATTGAACTTGAAATACTTGTAAGCCTAGTTCCATTTTAAGACGAGAAATTTTGTAAAGTACTTCGAGAGATTTTCCAAATACATGAATAGGAGCTTTTTTTGATTGTACTCCTGGAGTTCGTACTGAAGTTGTGATTTGTTTCTTTTTTCGAATTAGTTGAATTTCCCGAGTTAGTTCAACTGCTTTTTGATAAACATGGGCAGGTGTAATTTTTCTTGACTGAGCACCACAGTTATTGACCAAAACAAAGAAAAGAGTAATAAAAAATAAAATAGCTTTCATAAAAATAGGCTCAATTTCTTAAAGAAAAATAATGGTTGGTAATTTTAGGAATATTAAATAAAAAAGATAGTATCTTGTTATTCATAAAAATACAAAAAAATGATTTTTTATATTTAAGCGGATTCAAGATTATTTTCAGGCAAACTCATTTTTTTGGGGATACTTACTTGAAAGGTTGTTCCTTCCTTCTCTTTGCTTTCACAAAAAATCTTTCCTTTAAAGCGTTGATTCACAAGGTTATAGATAATATGTAAACCTAATCCTGTTCCTCCTTTTCCTCTTTTTGTTGTAAAGAATGGCTCAAAAATTTGTTCTTGAATTTCTGATGACATTCCTTTTCCATTATCAATAAATT
>JBNMNM010000079.1:0-9922 GCA_051275585.1 bacterium
AAATCCAAAAAACAGATTGCAGTAAATTTTCTAGATGCTCAAGAAAGTAACCTTTCAACTCGAAAAAAACCTACAACAATTCCTAAAGTTGAGTTTAATCAAGTTACAGAAAAAGGTAGTGATCGGTTATCACCAATTTTATTTTTAACTGCAATTTTACTTTTAATTGTCGCTTGGATTTTATTACGGAGGCAAAGTAAACCATGAGTTTTAATTACCCTTTTGCTTTATTAGTAGGGATTCCTCTGATTTTTCTATGGTGGCATTTTTTTAATCAAAGAAGATATTGGATTCGATTAGGAATTATTGTTTTAACGGTTTTTGCAATTGCACAGCCTACTTTAATTTTAGAAAATTCAGATCCACATATTACTCTTTTAATTGATCGCTCACTCTCAGTTCGTGGAAAGGCATTAGAAAAAGCTCAAGAACTGATTGCTACATTCACAAGAAAAGCTCCTAAAAGTACTATTTCTATTGTTACTTTTGGACAAGGTGCAACAATTTTAAGTAACTCAAAAGAAGCATTACCAAATTTAAAAGGACTTATTCAACATGATGAAAGTAACCTTTCAGCAGGATTGCGAATTGTTGAAGGAATGAGTTCTAAAAATGCAAATAATGAGGTCTTGTTAATTTCAGATGGACTATACACAGGTAAAGATCCTCTATCTTTAGTTCCAGCGTTACGGAAAAAAAATATTCGATTGTATCCTCTTACAATTCAAACAAAATCTTATTTAGATACTGCAATTACAAAAGTTATTCATCCAGCAAAAGTAAGTGTTGGACAACCTTTCCATATTGCAACAGAGATCTATTCTTCAAAAAAACAAACAGGAGTTTTAAAGTTTAAAACTCCTGAAGGAAAAGTTCTTTTTGAAAAACAAGTTGTATTAAATTCAGGTGAGAACCGTTTTAGTTTTAACTGGAAAGCGTTTAAAGCTGGACTTCATCAAGCAAAATTAGTTTTAGAATTAAAAGATGATACCGTAAAAGAAAATAATACAGCTCGAATTGCATTTAATGCGACGGGAACAGCTCAAATTTTAGTTCTTAATCCTAGTGGGAAACCAACAGCTCTTGCTCGTGCATTACAAAGTAGTGGATTAAATATTGTTGTAAGTAATGCTTCAAGACCAATTAGTTCTGCAATGTTAAAAAACTATGCGGCTGTTGTACTTGAAAATATGCCTCTTGATCGCCTTGGTGATAATGCTGATGTCGCTATTGCAAATTATGTAAAAAAAATGGGAGGTGGATTGCTCATTACAGGTGGAAGAACCAGTTATGCAATGGGCGGATATTATAAAAGTGAATTAGAGCATTTACTTCCTGTAACGCTTGAAAAGAAAAAAGATTTCCGCCGACCTAAAATTGCACTTGGTTTAGTTTTAGATCGTAGTGGTTCAATGGCTGTTCGAGTAAATGGTGGGTTTACCAAAATGGACTTGGCAAATCAGGCGGCAACAGAATCTCTTTCTCTACTTACCGCACAAGATGATATTTGTGTGATGGCTGTTGATACGGCTCCACACACTATTGTAGATTTGCAAAGTATTGGAAACACAAGCCGACAAAAAGTAATTGGCCGAGCTATTTTATCAATTGAATCACAAGGTGGTGGAATCTTTGTTTATGATGGATTACGGCATATGATAAAATGCTTGTTAAAAAGTAATGCTAAAACTCGTCATATTGTTCTTTTTAGTGATGCCGCAGATTCAGAACAACCTGGGAAATACAAAACATTAATTGAAAGCTGGAAAAAAGCAGGCGGAACAATTTCAGTAATTGGACTTGGTACTAAAAAAGATTCTGATGCAAAGTTCTTAGAAGATATTGCAAAACGTGGTGGTGGACGAGTTTATTTTACATCTGATCCTATGAATTTACCTCGTCTATTTAGCCAAGATATTATTCAAGTAGCACGTAAAACTTTTATTGAAGAACTTACCTCTGTTTTACCAACAAGAGGAATGCTTGCTTTAAAAATGCCTGTTGTACCTGTTCCTGCAATCAAAGGTTATAATATGACCTATCTTGCAAAGAGTGCGAGTTCAATTCTAGTTACTGGTGATGATCAAAAACTTCCTCTTGCGGCTGGTTGGCAACGAGGTTTAGGGAAAGTTCTCGCTGTAACATTTGAAGCGGATGGAAATTTCACAGGTTCATTCTCAAAATGGAAACATTATAAACGATTTTTCCGAAGTGCAATTGAGTGGGTTAAAAAAGGACAACAAACTCCTGAATACTTTACAAATTTAGTTCTTAGCGGAAGAACCGCAAAACTGACGGTTGAGTTTGATCCTAAAAAAACAAAAGTTCCCAAATCAAAAGCATTTATCATTACACCAACAGAAAGAAAAACCTTTGAAGTTCCACTACGTTGGGAAGAACCAGGGAAATTATCTGCAACATTTCAACTGCAAAGCGATGGTGTTTATCATGGTGTGATTTCTGTTCCTGGAGAAACTCCAATCTATTTGCCTCCTAGAATTTTGCCTTATTCTCCTGAATTTTTAATCAATCAGCAAAGACAGAAAAAAATACTTGAGCGATTAGCAAATGCTACTGGAGGAAAAACATTTACACATATTGATAATATTTTAAAAAATACTCATTCATCAATTCGACGAGCTACGTTGTTAACACCATATTTTGCAATTCTTATTTTAGGACTTGTTCTTTTTGAGATTGGACATCGTCGTGGATTATGGGTGATTTTACTTGCAAAAATTGGAGCGAATAAAATTAAAGCTCCAAAATTATTTACAAAGAAAGCTAAGAAAAAATCATCAAAAATAGAGACTCCTCCTAAATCTTCAAAAACAAAAGTGAATCCAATAAAAACAAAACCTGTTGTTGAGGAAAAAATCGAACCAAAACAAGAAATAGAACCTGTTATTGAAGACCCATTTGCATTAGCCAAAAAACGCTCTAAACATTAAATTCTAAATTAACAGAAATAGCATAAATGCCAATAGTAGTGCTATTTTTGTTAATCCTTTCAAATAAATCATATTAAAAAATTGTCCTCCCTAAAAAATATATACTTATCTATATCCTTCCAAAAAATATTTAGCACTCTCTCAAAGTAAGTTATTTTACGATTTCAAGAGGATTACTGTTTCTAAAGAAATATTCCCTTATTTATATAAAGACATGCAATAAATATTTTGGCACTGCCTGTGAAGAAACCTTAAACTCTAAAAAAATTAAATACCTTACATTTACAGTTCAAAAAACTCCATTACATTGAAAAACTCCTCCCTCCACTTTTAAACCTTACTAGGTTCTTCACTATGTTTTTGAAAGTTACTCTAATTGTAACACTACTCTTACTTCTACAACCTGTAGTTTATGCCAACACACTAGAGGGACTTCAAGACAACCTAAATTTAATTTGGATTGCAATTTCAGCAGCTCTTGTATTTCTTATGCAGGGTGGTTTTTTAGCTCTTGAAACTGGAGCCATCCGAGCTAAAAATACAATTAATGTTGCTATCAAAAATGTTAGTGATTTTCTTTTTGCTTTAATTGGATTTTTCATCATTGGATTTGCTTTTATGTTTGGTTCATCGGCTGATGGATGGATCGGAACCTCCTTCTTCTTTCTTGATGGTGTTACAACTCCTGAAAATTATATGTTTTTTATTTTTCAGGTTGTTTTTTGTGGAACCGCAGCAACGATTGTTAGTGGTGCTGTTGCTGAAAGAATGAAGTTTTCCATTTATATTATCGCATCCATTGTAATTAGCATTATTATTTATCCTGTGTCTGGTCATTGGATTTGGGGTGGAGCAATTGGCGGTTCTCAAGGCTGGCTTCAATCAATGAAGTTTCTTGATTTCGCTGGATCAACGGTTGTTCACTCTGTTGGTGGATGGATTGGACTTGCAGCTGCTATTTTAGTTGGTGTTCGTCAAGGAAGGGTTAATCCTAAAACAGGAAAGTTTCAAAGTATCCCAGGTCATAATTTATCAATTTCAGCATTAGGAGTTATCATCTTATGGTTTGGGTGGTTTGGTTTTAATGGTGGATCCACTCTGACCGCAGATGGAAGTATTGCCAAAATTTTAGTAAATACAAATATTTCTGCTGCTTTCGGAGGTTTTGCAGGTTTTTTACTTTCTTCTTTTTTAGAAAAAAAACCTTCTGTAGAAGAAATTTTAAATGGAATTCTTGGTGGTTTAGTTGGAATTACGGCTGGTTGCAATATTGTTTCTCCGATTGGAGCAAGTATTATCGGAGTAACTTCTGGTATTGTTGTTTATGCTACGACTCGTTTGTTAATTCAGTTCAAAGTGGATGATCCTGTAAATGTAGTTCCTGTTCATGGTTTTTGTGGAATGTGGGGAACCATTGCACTTGCTTTATTTGCTCCACAAGCAAACCTTCCATTACCTCGATTTGAACAATTTTTAGTTCAACTTTATGGAACTTTTGTTGTTTTTCTTTGGGCATTTGGAACTGGATTTTTATTATTTTGGATCTTAAAAAAATTATTTGGAATTCGTGTTTCTAGCGATGATGAACAAAGAGGACTTAATGTTTCAGAACATGATTCAAAAATGAGTTGGCTTGACACAATCGAGGTTACAGCAAAAACAATTAAGGATGGTGATCTCAGTCGCAAAATTCCAGTAGAACAAGGAACAGAAGCTGGAGAAGTTGCATTTATGATCAATAAGCTTCTATTTGAGCTTCAAAATATTTCTCAAATTGCTCACCAAATTTCACAAGGTGATTTAAAAAATAGTGTAATTCCAAAAAGTGAAAATGATATTTTAGGTCATGCTATTTCAACAATGTTGGACAAATTACAAGTCTTTGCTCACAACATTTCAGAAGCTTCAACTTCAGTGAATATTTCTTCTAGTGATATGGGAAATATTTGTGAACAACTACAAACTTCATCAACTATTGTTACTCAAAATATTCAGAAAATCCTTTCAAACTCTAGTGATACATCAAAAAATATTAATGCTCTTTGTTCATCAATTAATGAACTAAGTTTAAATATTAACCAAGTTGCAAATTCATCACAAACGGCATCAGATAAATTAAGCAATATTAACCAAAACGTGAACAAGATTTCTTCTGATGTTTCTATTATTGCAGACTCTTCAGAAAATATTGCTCAATCGCTTGGAGAAATTGCGGCTAACACTGAAGAAGCCAAGCAAATCTCAAATCAAGCAAATGAAAGTGTGCAAGAAACCATTGATTCAATGGAAGAACTGAAGCAAGCATCAACAAAAGTAAATCAAATTGTAAACTTAATTAATAGCATCACAAATCAAACAAATATGTTGGCTCTAAATGCAACTATTGAGGCGGCTGGAGCTGGAGAACATGGAAAGGGTTTTGCCGTTGTTGCATCTGAAATTAAGGACCTTGCAAATCAAACTGCACATGCAAATAGTAATACTGGTGTTTTAATGGGAACAATTCAAAAATTAGTTACCAAATCATTTCATCGAACCCAGTCAGTTCAAACTATTATTCAGCAGTTAAGCAAAATTAATTACAATATTGATCAATCTGTAGATCAGCAGACTGAAGTGGCACATCAACTTGCTCAAACTATTGATAATATTGCAAAAGCCAGTAAATCCTCAGCAAATAATATTCAATTAACTACAATTGAATTACATGAAATTGCAAATGCAGTTCATGATGCATTTGAAGCAGCAACAATATCAAATACAGAGGCATCTCAAGCATCTCAAAAAATGAATGAAATGAATCAGAGTATTGAAGAAGTTACCAACAATATTCATAAGATTGAAAATCAAGTTCAATCAGCTCAGAAAAATTCCTCTGTATTATCTGATACCTCTGATTCGCTAAAAGAATCAGTTCAGTTCTTTG
Source organism: bacterium (assembly GCA_051275585.1). Taxonomy (GTDB): domain Bacteria; phylum SAR324; class SAR324; order XYD2-FULL-50-16; family JBNMNM01; genus JBNMNM01. The sequence continues at coordinate 5,878 of JBNMNM010000079.1, forward strand.
AATATGAACGCACTAAATTACTTAACTAATAATATTACTGAAAAATATAAATTCCATTTTTCACATGAACGTTTGGAGGAACTAAAGTTCTTTCAAACCAGTCATATCCTTGCTTTAGATTTTTCCAAAAAGAAATCCATTTCGAATCTTTGAATTTTTGTAAATTCTTTTGAGTCAACCGAAATGGAAAAATATGAACTCGGAAAAACTTCTGTCCTCCTCGTAAAGCTCCATCTGCAAGAGCATAAATTTCTTCAATTTTTTTATCTGTCATTGCGTAACAACCAATCGAAACACAATTACCATGAACCATTAAGGCACTTCCTGTTCTCTTATAAAATCGATCATACTGATTTGGATACCCCACATTAAACGAAAGATGAAATTGACTCCAAGGGTTCATTCTCTGTGCATTTACAAAATAAAATCCTTCAGGACTTTGCCAATCTCCTGTTTTTTGTTTTGGTCCTAATTTTCCTGAAAAACTACAAATGGAATAATTTTTAAACAAAACAAATTTTTTCTTTTTTTGAATCCACACTTCTAATTCATTACTCTTCTTAAAAATACGAATAAAAATAGCAGATCCATAATGCAATTTTTTTTGTTTCAACTCTTTTTCTAGCTTTGGTTTTACTTTTGTTATTGCTCGGATCGATCTTGAACTTTGTGGGATTTTTTTTGCCCAAATAATTTCACTACAATCAAAAAATAAGAAAGAAAATAGAATAAGAATTGAATACAATCGCATACCTTTTTTTTTCATAATCACACATCTTAAATTTTTATTTGATTGAAGTTGAAATTGAGGATACTGGTGTTGGTTATAAAAAATATTTTGCAGATCAAATTTTTCATCTTGGTTTTAGAACCAAGAATGGTGAAGTTTCCTTTACCTCTGAAGGACAAGGTAAAGGCGGAAAGGTTCAAGTAAAACTACCTATTCATAGTGAAGTTAGCCAGGTGGCCAGCTAAAATCTCGTCCACCAAGAATGTGAACATGGAGATGAAATACGGTTTGTCCTACTTTTTCTCCATTATTCACAACAAGACGAAAAGCATCTCCAATATTTTCTTCTTTTGCAATTTTTCCAGCAACTAATAACAAATGACCTAAAACAGCCTGATCCTCTTCTTGTGCGTCAACAAGCATAGGAATTTCTTTTTTGGGAATCACAAGAATATGAACAGGTGCTTTTGGCGTAATATCTCGAAAAGCTAAACACTGTTCATCTTCATAGACAATATCGGCTGGAATCTCCCGACGAATGATCTTACTAAAAATAGTTTCTGACATAAGGTAATCCTAAGCAATTGAATCAAATAGAAATTTACAAAAAATTAATCTTTCTTTTTATCATCACTCCAAAAAGAATCAAGTGCATTTTCAGCTTTTTCAAATAATGTATCAACACCATCAGCCGTTTTTTCTGCAAGAGATTCTACCTCATTAAATAAACTTGAAAGCATTGTAACTAGTGGATCGTTTGATTGATCGATATCATCTCGATATTGTTTTGCTGCATTTTTAAAATTATCATAAATACTCTCCTCAGAATCTTCATCTCTTGTATAATAGTCTCCTGAAAGAATTTTATCATACTCACCACTATCAACCCATGCTTTTAATTCTAAAGCTCTTGTTACTGGAAAAGGATGATGCACAACAGCCAAGTTTAATAATTTATAAACACTATCAAGTACATTTCCAGCACCTTCATATTCTTGTGCTTGTTTGAAGAATTCATCAACATCCATCTGCCCTGCATTTCGTCCTCCAGCCATCTTCATTAATGTTGAATACTCCCCTTTTGGATTTTGACTTACCAATAATCCTGCACGATCTGCACTTAGTTCACTCTTGCGATCCCACTCTTTGAGAGCATAAATAATTCCCATTAGAGCTACCATTCCCAAAGGAATATTTAATGCGATTAAAGAAAATCTCATTAAGAATGCGAGCAGTGTTTTATACAAAGCATGACCACTTAAACAATGTCCAAGTTCATGACCAATTACACCTAATAATTCTTCTTCTGATAAAGTTTCAACAAGAGAGGAATTAAGTACAATAAAAGGTTTATCAACACCAATAGCACCAGCATTTAAGAATGGACTTTCAGAAACATAAATTTCTGGAATGTAATCCGAATCTAAAACAAAACAAGCTTCTTTATGTAATTCATAAATTTTAGGAAATTGCTTTGAAGAAACTTTGATTGAAGATGCAAGTGTTAATAATCGAAGTGATTTTTCTGTTGTTGTCCCAATAAATTTTCGGAGTACAAAGTCAAGTCCAGGGACTTTTCTTAAAGCAGCCAATGCTGCTCGATCAGCAGGATGTTCCCAGTTTCTTGAACTTATATCTTTAAAAAATCGTTTTTGCTGATCTGCTTTTGAGAGATAATACATTTAGCCTCTAGATTAGTTATTTCAGTAGTCTTTTAGATATCTCAGAATAAAATAATTTTTTCTATTCAAACATACTTACAGATAAAGAAAAATAGACTCTATTTATTCATACTTAGAAAAGAAACAAAACAAAGAAAAATTATATTTTTGATTGCAGAAACAAAAATTGATCCGTATATTCCCACTTTCCAATACTGGAAAGCACAAAAATACTCTTACCTACCAGAACAAAGCCACTCCCAAAAAGACTTAACTCTAACTTGAGTTTTTTTACCAAGAATATTTCTATTTAAAAAATATAAAATCTGTATTTATTCGGATTTATTTTACTTCTTTAACAAAAAAGAATTCCTAAAGTACTAAAGAAAAATACAAAAAGGCTTTTCTACTATGTTCACATCAATACATTGAAAAACTCCCCCCACTAAAGTCTGTACTTAGGACACATCTTTTTAAGATGCTGATTTTACTTAATTTTAATAACTGCCTATTTAATGAGGCGGTATCAACAAAATCAATCACTTAAAAAGTGTAATTTTCTCATAATTGAGATGTGTCCTAAGTACAGCACTAAAGTAGGGGGATTCTGAAGCTATTGGGTTAATGCCGCTCTTTCAAGCGGTCTTACCAACCCAGCGACAATGGAAGCTTCCCCTTCCATTTGTAGATTAATTGAGGCGTTTTTGTCCCGATTGTGGAATACACCACACTCACAAGTCCAAGTTCTATCCCTTAAGGAGATATTATGGTTTAACTTCTTACATTCACTACATCTTTTTGTGGATGGAAAGTACCGATCCACTTTGTGTACAACTGCACCAGATTTCCTTGCTTGCTGGTCAAGAATTTCAAGGAATGAAGAAAACCCAAGGTCAGAAACTTTTCTACCCCAAGACTTTTTCATTTTAGCAATATCAAGGTCTTCAAAGAACAAGTAATCAAACTCTTCAACAAGGCTATTTGCTAGTTTAAAATGGTAGTCTTGGCGTTGATTCGTAATCTTGATATGAACTCTAGCCAGATTATCTTTAGCTTTCCTCTGGTTGTTCGATCCTTTCTTTTGATTTGAGTATGCTTCGCTTGCTTTTTTAAGTTCTTTGAGACTCTCTTTAAGAAACAAAGGTGAATTAATTCAGTACCTTTAGATGGCGTGATGAAATTTTTCAAACCAAAGTCAAAACCTGCATTTTTACCCATCATGGTTATTTTTTCGGTTAGTTCTCCAATGTCGCAACTAAAATAAAGGTAGAAATCACCTAAGGGGTTTCTCTTAATCGTAAGTGTTTTTATTTTTCCAAGAATTTCTCGTGATTTGAAGAACTTATACTTTTGAGTTCCAATTCTAATCCTATTTCCACCTAAGTGGTTAAAGCCTTTAGGGTAAGACAATGTAAATGACTTATACTTAGAACATTTTCTAAAAAAAGGAGGTCTTGTGTTTTCTTTCCTAAAGAATTTCTCATACCCAAAACTAATTCTTGCAGGAATATTCTGAATCGCTTGGGATGGAACTAGTTTCCAGTGAGAATACTTTTCTAATTTCTTAAGTTTGGTGATATGAGTACTAAGTTTAAACTTGTGAAGAGTCTTTCCATACATACGATAGTACCTTCGATGCAGGGCAATTCCGTGG
>JBNMNM010000080.1:0-9850 GCA_051275585.1 bacterium
CTGATGTGATCTCTTTTAAAAAATTAAATTCTGATAAACGAACAAAATTAATCAAAGAGAATAAATGTATCATTGATGCAAAAAGACCTGACTTAGATGACTCAGCAATTTACAAAACATGGTTCCACTATTACGAATACTTATATTTACAAAGAAAAGCAGAAGATAACTGGGAAAATGAACATTGGAAGGAAGGAATTCGATATGCACAAGTAGCTTTAGATATTCTAGCAACTGTACTTGAATTATCAAAAGGACGATTTAATCGCATCTATATCAAAGCTCAATACCAAAAAAGAGGAATGGAATTCATAAAAAACTCCATTGAAATCAGACTTCAAGAGAAAGAGATTCAACAAGTTGGAGGATTAGAAAGGAAAACAAATAAAAGTGGAAATCAAAATAGTTCTTTTCGAGCTATTCTTAATTGGTGGGAAGATGAACTACTGCCAAAAATTAAGTAAGTATTCTACCTAAAATCGATTCACTACAAATAATGCTTATGGATCGTGGTTTTTTTCAGTGAAAGGGGATTGTCCTGAAGAAATTTTAGAGGTGGTTAAAAAATACTGTCTCTCTTTCTTTCAAGATTGAAGAAATGAAAAGCAAAAAAAAAGGGCAGATGTTATAAAACACCTGCCCTTCTTTAGAGTATTGGTTCAAAAACTGACGTTAAATTATTCGCCGTCTTCTTCGTAATGCTCTTCTTCAACATGCTCATGCTCTTCAGCTACTTCTTCAACTTCATCTTCTTTTTCAGCTACAATTTTCACTGAAAGAGTTGCTGAAACTTCAGTATGAAGCTTAAAAATAATATTATGACTGCCTAATGACTTGATTGGGCCAGAAAGAGACATTTGTTTCTTTCCTAAATCAATATCATTTGCTTCAAGAGCATTTAAGATATCTTTAGATGTAATTGAACCAAAAAGCTTTCCGTTTTCTCCAGCTTTCATAGTAAAAATTACTTCCATATCATCTAACTTCTCAGCAAGTTCTTTTGCACCACCAATCGCAAGAGCACGATTCTTAGCTAAAAGCTCTCGGTGATGTTGAAGTTGCTTGATGTTTTGCTTTGTAATCGGAAGTCCTAAGTTTTCTGGGATTAAGTAGTTTCGAGCATATCCAGCTTTTACAACTACTTCATCACCTAAAGAACCCAAGTTCTCGATGTCTTGCTTAAGAATAATTTTCATTCCTTTTTTTCTCCTTATCTAAGCTGTTACAGAATCAATTATTAAAACATTCTGAATGGTTATTCAGCAGCTGCTTCAATAACATCTTGAGGAACATAACCTTCAGAGAAAGAGAGTAAAGCGATATTACGAGACTTTTTGATTGCACGAGTCAAATGTTTTTGATTCCGAGCACTAAGTCCACTGATTCTTCGAGGGATAATTTTCCCTTTTTCAGTAATAAATTGTTTCAAAAGCTCAACATCTTTATAATCAAGATCAATTAATCCAGCTTGAGCAATTGGGCAAGGTCGTCTTCTCATCTTAGATGGTGAACGTCGGTTACTTCTTCGTCGTCTCTTAGCCATTATTCACCCCCTTCCAAAGTAGCGTTTAAGATTTTAACATTTTTTTCTGGGTCTGCTTTCAGAGACTCAAAGTTGTTATATGCTTCTTCTAAGTTTTCAACTTTGTAGATGAAATACTTTAAGACTTGATCATCATAACCAAATTGCTTTTGAAGCTCTACGATACCAGCTCCATCAATCACAGAAAAAAGAAGACGGTAGCTACCATATTGTTTTCTATTTATTTCGTATGCTAGTCTTCTTCGTCCCCAAGTACTTTCAAAAGGAACGCTTCCTTCTGCTTTTTCAATAACTTCTTTGAACTTATCGAGTACTGATCCTGTTTCTTCATCTGTTAAAGATGGATCGATAACGATAGTAATTTCGTATCCAACCATGGATTTTTATCTCCTTTCGAGTTATAGCCTAATAAAATTATTAAGCAAGGATGCATTAAGTATTGTGACGAAAGTGCATAACATCTCCATCGACAACAATATAATCTTTCCCTTCAATGCGAAGTTTTCCCGCATCTTTGATCGCAGATTCTGATTCTAATTGGTCGATGTCATTAAAATGGTAAACTTCTGCTCGAATAAAGCCTCGTTCAATGTCAGAATGAATTTTTCCTGCTGCTTGCGGTGCAGAATCACCTTTATTAATATCCCAAGCTCTAATCTCTTGTACTCCAGCAGTAAAGAAAGTGATTCGTCCTAAAAGACGAAAGCCTTCTTGAATAATTTTATCTAGACCACTTGAATTAATTCCAAGATCAGTAAGGAATTCTTCTCGTTCCTCAGGTTCCATTCCAGCCAATTCTGCTTCAATTTTACAACTAATCTTGATGGCTTTAACACCTTCTTTTTCAGCAACAGCTTCAACAATTTTTTGAGCTGGAGTATCTTCAATCAATTCATCTTCAGAAACGTTCATCACATAAAACATTGGTTTGTTTGTGATGAGGTTGAGTTCCTTCAAAACTTCGACTTCCATATCACTAGAAGCTTCTATTGTGTTTATCAGTAACCCGTCATTAAGATGCTCAATCAGTTTTTGGTAAAAAGGTACTTGTGCCGCAGCCTCCTTATCCAATTTAGCATTCTTTTTAACCTTTAGAAGTCTTTTTTCAACTTGTTCAAGATCAGCAAGAATTAACTCTGTTTGAATCACTTCAATGTCTGATGATGGATTAATTTTTCCATCCACATGCACCACATTGTCGTCTTCAAAGCAACGAACAAGGTGAGCAATCGCATCAACCTGACGAATATGAGATAGGAATTTATTTCCTAAGCCTTCACCTTTTGATGCACCTTTTACCAAACCAGCAATATCAACCAACTTAAGAGCTGAAGGTATCAACTTTTGAGGTGGTATCAATTCTTTTAATCGATCCAAACGAGGATCAGGAACCTCTACGATTCCAACGTTTGGTTCAATTGTGCAAAAAGGATAATTTGCTACTTCCGCTGGTGCTGAAGTAATTGCTTGAAAAAGCGTTGATTTTCCAACATTTGGTAAACCAACAATTCCAACTTCTAAACCCATATAACCAAGCTATTGTTGTTGAATTTGAATTGCTTCATCTTGAATAAATTGAAGCAAATAATTTACTGTATCTTCAATAGAAGTTGCTATATCGTTCTGATTTCCTTTGCTTGGTTTCCCAAGAACATAATTACTTACATCTCCACCTTTGGCAGGTCGTCCAATTCCAATACGGAGTCGAGCGAACTGATTTCCAAAATGTTGGATAATATTTCGTAAGCCATTATGACCACCATGTCCACCAGTTTCACGATAACGTAGTTTACCCGGCGGAAGATCAAGATCATCAGAAGCAACAATTATATCTTGAACATCAATTTTGTAAAACTTGGCACAAGCTTGAACAGATTCACCGCTAAGATTCATATAGGTTTGCGGTTTTAAGAGAATGAATTTATGCCCTTGGTATAATCCCTGAGCCATCAACCCCTTAAACTGCTTCCCCCAATGACTAACATTAAGTGTTCCTGCTAATTCATCAAGTGCGGAAAATCCGACATTGTGAAGCGTACCCTCGTAGTCATTTCCTGGATTACCCAGACCCACAATAAGTTTCATCAACTACCAATTAATTCCGATTTTTCTACATGAATTATTCACTTGCAGCAGCTTCTGGAGCTACAGCAGCTCCAGGTGCTCCATCTTCATCTTCGTCTTCTATAGCTCGTCTTCCTGCAAGAGTAATTACAGTATAATTCCCACCTTTTAGGATTGGAGTAACACCTTCTGGGAATTGAACTTCGTCAATTCTTAGTCCAGTATTTACTTCCATTTCACTTACATCAACTTCAATTGAAGCAGGTGCTTGTGCTACAGTAGTTTTTACAGGAATGTTATATCGAACTAATTGTAAGCTAGCACCTAATTGAAGTGCTTCTGGAGTTCCAACAGGAACAACAGGAACATTGATTTTAATTACAGTGCTTTCTTCTACTTCACGGAAATCAACATGCAATAAAGCATTTCCCATGTTGTTTAATTGGTAATCTTGAACAATTACCTGCTTGTTTTCTGAACCTGACTCATTCTCAACAGTAAGGTTGATTGTCTTAACAACCCCTTGAAGAGTACGAAGAAGACCTACAGTCTTATTCGTATTCATAGAAATTTTAATCGGCTCATTTTTACCGTATAAAATTCCTGAATTAAGTCCCTCGGCTCGAAGCTTTCGGTTAACGCCCTTGCCTGCGTTGTCCCTCTGTTGAACAGTAAAGTCCATAGCTCTAATCCTTAAAAAATTAATCTCAAACGCTTAACTACTAAACTTGGAAAAGACATGCCGTAACAAAACTACACTTCTCAGTCAAATAATAACGTATTTTTTACCTAACATTTTTTACTCAACTTCCTTGATATTTTGCCATCCTTTTCTATGAATTTGATGGATAATTGATCGCTCTCCTAAAATAATTAATTGATCAGTTACATTTAATTTTTGATCTGCATTTGGTTGCATCACCTGAAGACCATCAGAAGTTTCTCGTTTAATCAGCAATACACTAACACCATATTTTCTACGAATTCGTAGCCTACTTAACGATTTGCCTTCAAATGAAGGGTTAATAGGTGTTTGTAAAATTGCATATCCTTCAACAACCTCAGTGATATGGTTACTCTGAATTTTCCCTAATCGTGTTGCAAGAATATCATCTGTGACATAAGTCATAATCTGATGATGATAAGCATCAAGAAGAGCATTTCTTGTAATAATCCCTATAACTTCTTGATGATCTTGAGAATTTACAACATAGATTTCTTGCATTCGAGTTTCGTTAAGAACTTCTAAAACATAACTAAGATCATGTTTTTCAAGTACAGTTCGAAAATCTTTGCTAACTACATCAGATGCAATTACAAAATCAGCAAGAACATCTTTATCAGATAAGCACTCACGGATAATACTTGTAGAAATCATTCCAATTAAGTGGTTATTATCATCAACTACAGGGTGTTGTGAAAGCGAACTCTGAGATAACATATCCATCACAAAATTGATCGGAAGATCCATCGGAATCACTTCAACTTCAGAATTTAAGGCCTTTGAAACTGAAACTTGTTTAAGAACATTTAGCTCAATTCCACCTTGAAGATTAATTCCTTTTTCAGCTAATCCAATTGTATATACAGATTCTTTTAGCAATACAGAAGCCGTAGTTGTCGCAATTACGGTTGAAATCATTAAAGGAAGAATTAAATGATATTCACTCGTAAGTTCAAAGATAATAAAAATAGCTGTAAGGGGAGCATGCATTGTTGCTCCTATCAATGCAGCCATTCCAACTAAGGCAAAAGAACCTGATGTATCTTTTTCAGAAGGAATAATCATATTTGAAATTTCACCTACAATTTTCCCAGTCATAACTCCTAAAAACAACGCTGGAGCAAAAACACCACCAGAACCACCAGAAGATAGGGTAACACTCGTAGCTACCATCTTGACAAAAATCATCACTAGTAAAAAATATAAAGGATAATCTCCTTCAACAACTTCTACCATTACCTTTCGACCAACCCCTAAAATTTCAGGAAAAGCCAAGCTAATCATTCCAAGTAATAAACCACCTACAATTGGTTTTATATATTCAGGAATAGTAGTAACTTTATCAACTAAATGTTCTGATTTAAAAAGTATCCAGTTAAAAAGAACCCCTATAAATGCCGCTAGAATCCCTAATAAAGCATAGCTTATTAGCTCTACAGGACTACCAAAATGAAGATTTTTAATATTAAAGAAAACATGATCTCCAATAAGCGTACGAGACACCACAGTTGCAATTACAGAGCTAACTACGATGGGTGTAAATTTGGCAAATCCAAAATCACCTAAAATAATTTCAACAGCAAATAATGCACCTGCAATAGGAGCATTAAATGCGGCTGCAATTCCGCCCGCAGCTCCACACCCAACAAAAGTACGTAAATGGCGAACAGATACACGAAACCACTGCCCTAGAGTAGAACCTAACCCTGCACCAATTTGTACAATAGGTCCTTCACTACCAACACTACCACCACTAGCAATAGTAATTGCAGCACTAATTGCTTTAACCACCACCACTACAGGACGGATCTTCCCCCCTTGTTTGAAAATGGCTACAATTACTTCTGGAACTCCATGACCTTTTGCTTCTCGTGCACCCCAATAAATAAGAGGACCTACAAGTGCCCCTCCAATGGCAGGAATAATAAGCTTTCCAATCCAGTGATATCCAGTTAGAGAGTAACTCCAGTGTCCAAACAATTGAAACCAATGAGTAAAAACTTCAATCATAAGATCAACTAACCATGCACCAACACCAGCCAATCCTCCAATAAGAACAGCCACAAATAAGATAAAGATATTTTCGGTACTTTTGAAGGTTTTTATCCAGTCAAAAATAATTAGTTGGAGTTGACCCCTTTTCATAAAAAAATATTTTGGTATAAGGTTACTACAAATTAAGTGGATTAGATAACATTCCTTGTAGATGGAGGAAGTTTTTTTATCCAGTATTTATTCTAAAAATAAAATACAAATTTATAATTCCAAGGTTAATTGTATGAACGAGTATCAAAAGTTAGTTGAACACTTTAAAGGTCGTGGCCCAATCATCAATATTGTTTTAGATGGATATGGCCTTGGAAAACAGGATCATTCCGATGCAGTATTCCAAGCAAACACTCCATATATGGACTATCTAAAAAGTAGCTTTGCAAATACAACACTTGCTACTCATGGAGAACATGTTGGTCTTCCAAGTGAAAATGATCTAGGTGGTTCTGAGGTAGGTCATTTAACTCTTGGTGCAGGAACAATCATTGAGCAAGGCCCTGCAATGATTAAACGAATGCTTGATGATGGTAGCTTTTACAAACTTCCTGTGCTTAACGAACTTTTAGAAAAAGCTCAGGGTGGAGCATTACATCTTCTAGGACTTCTTTCTGATGGAAATGTGCATAGCCATGTTTCTCATTTTGAAGCTGTAATTCGAGAAGCTGCAAAACGTGGTGTAAAAAAATGTTATATTCATGCTCTTGTTGATGGACGTGATGTAGGGATTCAAAGTGCTCTAGATTATACTTCAATTATTGAAAAAGTATTTGAAGATATTTTAGCAAGCAATCCTACTTTTGATTATCGTTTTGCTTCTGCTGGTGGACGTGAAGTGATGACAATGGATCGAGATCAAAATTGGGCAAAAGTTGAAAAAGGTTGGAATTGTCACGTTTTAGGAAAATCTGATCACCGTTTTAACTCTATGGAAGAAGCAATCACATTTTTCCGAGAACAAAACCCTGATTTAATTGATCAAGATTGTCCTCCATTCAACATTAAAAACCAAGATGGTCATATACCAACAATTCAAGATAATGATGCTGTTCTGATGATGAACTTTCGTGCTGATCGAGCTATCGAAATTGCTCGAGTCTTCACAGAAGAAGGTTTTGATGGCTTTGATGTAAAACGTCCTGATGTTTATTTTGCAGGAATGATGGTTTACGATGAAGACACTGACATGCCTAAAAATCGAATTATGGATAGTCCAAGTGTGGATAACCCTTTTGGAAAAAGAATTCTTGAATATGGTCTAGATCAATTCAGACTTACTGAAACTCAAAAATTTGCTCATGTAACTTTCTTTTATAATGGTGGATATCGAAATCCATTGGATGCAAAAAAAGAAAATTACCACTTAATCAATTCAGATCGAATTGATTCATTTGCAAATGCTCCAAAAATGAAAGCGTTTGAAATTGCCGCTCAAGCAGAAAAATTCATTGCAGAAAGCAAATACAATTTTGGACTAATCAACTTTGCAAATGCTGATATGGTTGGTCACACAGGACTTTTTAATGAATCAGTTCAAGCTGTTGAAACTGTTGATGTTGCATTAAAACGAGTTTGTGAAGCCATCAAAAAAGTAAATGGGATTGCTCTTATCACTGCTGATCATGGAAATGCTGATGAAATGATTATTACAAATAAGAAAACAGGCAAAGAAGAGATGTGTACTAAGCACTCATTAAACATGGTTCCATGTGTAATTTTTGATCCATTATACAAACAAAACTACCAACTAAAACAATCAACTCATGAAGATAAATTAAATCTCTCAATGGTTTCTGCTACAAATCATGTGTTGATGGGACGGACTATTCCTACCGATCTTAATGATTCTCTATTTTCATTTTAAGGATTTCTTCTTCCCTTTTTATTGAAAAACTAGTAGTTGACGCTCTTCCTGCATTTGAAAAGAGGGATCTTTCCTCTTTTCTTTTCTTGCATATTTTATAGTGTTTTAATGCTTTTGATAAAAGCTTATTCAGTGTTCATTTTAGTGTTTTAAAGCACTAAAATAAATCACAGGAGAACTCATGACAGCCGGACCAATTACCACTAACGTTAGTAATTCAATTACCATTCGCTTACAACTTCCTCATGATAGTGTCATTTTCGCAGATGTCGCAGCATCCATTGCGAAAGAAGGTGGTAAGGTCGGTGCAATTGATATTGTTAAAGCGGAAAAAGATTTTATTGTCCGTGACTTAACAGTTGATACAGGTGGGATTGATCATCAAGATGATATCGTCAAAGCTGTTCAAGCAATTGACCAAGTTAAAGTGATTTATGTTTCTGATCGTACTTTCGATATTCATCTTGGTGGAAAAATCGGAATGTATAATCGAGTACCTGTAAAAAGCCGAGATCAGCTTTCAATGGCTTATACTCCAGGAGTAGCAAGAGTTTGTACTGCTATTCATGAAGACAAAGAAAAAGCATACAAATATACAATCAAGAAAAATACAGTTGCAATTGTTTCTGATGGAACTGCTGTATTAGGTTTAGGTGACATTGGTCCAGAAGCAGCAATGCCTGTAATGGAAGGAAAAGCAATGTTGTTCAAAGAGTTTGCTGACATTGATAGTTGGCCAATATGTTTGGATACTAAAGATACAGATGAAATCATTCAAATTGTAAAAGCAATAGCTCCAGGTTTTGGAGGAATTAACTTAGAAGACATTTCAGCTCCACGTTGTTTTGAAATTGAAAGACGGCTAAAGGAAGAATTAGATATTCCTGTTTTTCATGATGATCAACACGGAACGGCTGTTGTTTTAACTGCGGCATTAATTAATGCTCTTCGAATTGTAAAAAAGAAACCTGAAGAGTTAAAAGTTGTTGTTGCTGGTGTTGGTGCTGCTGGAACTGCATGTACTGATATGATGCAACAATTAGGAATTGTTAATGTAGTTGGTTGTGATCGAAAAGGAATTGTTTATACAGGTCGTGACGGATTAAATTCTGCAAAAGAAAAATATGCATCTCATACCAATCCAAATATGGAAAAAGGTTCAATCAAAGATGCAATGAAAGGAGCAGATATTTTTGTTGGAACATCTGGCCCTGGAATTTTGGATGTAGATGATCTTAAAAACATGGCTGATGATGCAATTGTATTTGCAATGTCAAATCCAACACCTGAAATTATGCCAGAACTTGCTTACCCACATGTAGCAATTATGGCTACAGGACGAAGTGATTATCCAAATCAGGTTAATAATGTTCTTTGTTTCCCTGGATTATTCCGAGGTGCATTGGACTGTCGATCTACCATTATCAATGATGAAATGAAAATGGCGGCGGCAAAAGCAATTGCTGATTGTGTTGATGAAAAGTCACTAAATGCAGATTATATCATTCCAAGTGTGTTTGATCATTCTGTTGGAGAAAAAGTAGCAGAAGCTGTTATAAAAGCGGCAAGAGAAACAGGTGTAGCTCGACACTAAAAAGAGAAAAAG
>JBNMNM010000081.1:0-9778 GCA_051275585.1 bacterium
TAAAGTTATCTTTTTTAACAAGAAAAAACATATTAATATAGTTATCCACTATATTAATAAGATTATGTTTAGAATTATTATTTTAGCAAGTCTAGCCACAACCCAAACAGAAAAACAATTCATACAATATCAACAACGGTACAAGACGAGTAGCTATTTGGTTAGTTTAAAAATCGTTTTATCATTAATATTTTTATTACAAAAAAAGAGATCAAACTATCATTGGATTTGGTGAATAACAATTGTAATAGTATATTCAGAGATCGCATCAAACAAAATTAACCACCAATTTCTAAACCAACCAAAGTGATATCATCATTAAATTTGGATTTTCCTGAATATTGTAAAATATGAGAATAAACCTGATCCAATAATTCACTTACAGAAAGATGGCTATTTGCAAGCAACCACTGTTGTAAGCGTTCTTCACCAAACATTTGATCTTCAAAGTCTGTCATCTCAATAATTCCATCTGTATAAAGAAAGATCTTATCTCCTTTGTTTAGTTGTTCTGTTACCTCATCATAAGAAGCAATTTCACCAGAAAAAGACCCCAACATTAATCCACTCATTTCTAAAGGAATAATTTCATTTTCACCCATTCGAATAATATACCCTGGTGGATGACCCGCAGCAGTATAAGTCAACTCATGAGTTTCTGAATTAAAGGTACAATAAAATGCAGTCGCATATTTATCATCTGGAATTTGCTTATAAAGAGCATCATTAATCATACTGAATGTTGAAGAAAGTGAGTTCTGTTGCGTCGCATATGTTTTAAATAGACTGGAAAACATTGAAGCAATTAAGGCAGCTTGAGCACCATGACCAGTTACATCAACAATAATGACTCCGAATTGTTCTTTATTAAACATTACAAAATCATAAAAATCACCACCGATATGTTCCATAGGAATGTATTTGGTAGCAATTCTAACTCCTGGAAGATCTGGAAATTCTTGAGGCAGAAGACAGGATTGAGTAATTCTAGCCTGCTCCAAACCTTCAATTAACTCATGATTGACTTTTGTTAATTGATGATTACTTTCCCGTAGCTCAAGTGTTTTTTTATCAATTTTTCTTTGCAAAAATCTTGTAGCAAAACGAAATCCCCAAAAAAGCATAATTTCAATAAAAATAAAGCCTACAATAGAAATCAAAATATTTATTTTCAACTTCTGTTCCAATGCTTTGGTCTCTCTAGAAATATCAGACCACATCAATATTGTAGCAATTGCTGGTTTCGATGGATTTTTTATTCCCTCATAATCCCTCAATAAAAATGATGTAATACCAAGTGGTATTTGTTTGAGTTTTATCAAACGATTTCCTGAAGATTTTAATACGCTTTGAATTTTTTTTTGTTGTAGTAATTGGTAAATTTGAGAACTAGTTGTAACTTCCATAAAAAAATTTTTAATTGGGGGCTTCCAAGCAAAAACTCTATTAAGATGATCAGGAAACACCGTTTTTTCTAAATGTTTTTTGGAAAGTAATATTGCGAAATCAGCCTTTAAGGCTTTTTTCAAATCTAACAAAAGACTTGTAAATGAGGTTCCTGCTTCCAAAGCACCAATATGAATCTGTTTGCCTGTTTTTGGGTCTTGAAAAAATATTGGTACAGCTCCAATGATTCCAGTTCCTGTTTTAGAAACTTCAAAGCCTTTTACTGTAATTTTATGAGTATTTACATCCATTATAGTGTGACGAATTAGAGCAAGATCATCACCATATTTATCAGGACGATGAACTCGTAAAAATGAAGTATCTTTTGGCCCCATGTGAAAATGTAATTGTTGTAAATAATATTTTTGATGCATTTGCAACCAACCCTGCTCTACTTGATTAAGTAATTGATCTCTAATTTCATCAACATGCTTAATTCCTTGTTCTCCCTTTGCTATTGCCTTTTTAGCATCCATAAACAAACTTTGTACTTTTTTATCCTGAGCAATATAGGAGGCAACTTGTTGCATAGTACTCATTGTTGATTGCATGGAAAGCTCAAAAGCAGATTTAAACCTCTTTCCTCGAACTACAACAGTTTCTTGAAGAGAATTCCATGAAGATTGATAATTAATCCATATAAACAAGACATAGGAAAGAATTATACCTAATGAAATAAGACTAAAAGACAAATACCTGCTCATTCTGGTTTTATGAAAAATATTCATTTTTTCAAATCCACATTGTAAATGCCACATTAAAACCCATACACGAAACAATAAAATTCGTGTATGCGAATTAACTATTATTTGTCAAATAAAGTTTTAAAAAAATCAACAATAATAATAACATTCATTAAACAAGAAATAAAAACTTCTTGTATATTCTTCACTGACCGCAAGAATGACACATCACATAAACTGTACCTTCAACCCAATGAAATTGAATCCAAAAAATACATGGCTGTAAACTAGGTAAAAACACTCATGGAATTAATCGAATCAGGTTTCAAATTAACTGTGCTACCCAAATAGACAATAATCAATTTTTTGAAAAAAGAAGATGTGATAGCAAAAAAAGTAGAAGACGAAAAACATAAGTAGAATTGGTATCTGGCAGGCTTAATTAACAGATTCAAACGGTCTAACAAGAAGAGTTTGTTCCACTAATTCAAAGCTATCTTTCGAAATTGTTACAAAAAGAATGAAAACGTGAAGAAGACAATAGTTACATTACCAAAATATACAAAAATAGAGAAAAAACAAATGACATTAATATTGATGTATTCAACATTAATTAGAACTTCGTATTAGTAAGTTACTCACTATTTGAAATTAAATTATGGAATCAAAAAGAAAGTTGATTTTGCTACAAAAATCAATACAATGTGAAAAACAATATTACATTATATCTTACTTTTTATAGAGAAAATAAAATAGGTAAGAATATTCCCCTTTTATTTACTGCTCTTAAAAAATAACTCAAGACAGTCGCCAATAGATTAAAATGTTTATTCGATTATTTTTCCTTATCTATTTCATTACTCTATTACCAGTAATTGGATTAGCCCAAAGTATTCTTTTTCAAAAAACTCTACCTGTTCAAGAAGAACAACATCTTGTGATATCAATTCCTAAAGCAGGAAAGTATGCAATCAAAGTGAAGAGTAAACAAGGAACTAGAATTACATTAGTAGATCACATGGCTGGAGACCTTGGAAATTCAGGTACGACAAGTAGTCATGATGGACGGATTAATAAATTCTTAGATGCAGGAAAATACAAAATTCGTATTTATGGGGTAAAAAAAGAAAAAGGATTCGGAAAAATTCAGTTATTCGTTTTTTCTTATCATGAAAAAAAATCAGCCACTCCAACAGTTCTAAAACAGTATAAAATCTACACCACAGCTTTAGAAGACTTACAACAAGTTTCCTATTGGATTCAATGGAATAAAAACAAAACTTTTCGATTAGAAGCTCAAGGTAGAAGTTTAGATTCTTGTTCTTTATGGTTAAATGGAGAATGGATACATAATATCACTCCTACCAAATTTACACGAACACCTGAAAAAGGACGACCTGTCCGATATATTGAATTTCACAAAAGATTAAGTTCAGGATTATATCGTTTAACTTGTTATGGTGGTGAAAAGAAAAAATGGGCTTATGAAGATAAAAAATCGTCTAAATTTCACCTTCGTTTAGGAATTCCTCGACTTGGAAAAAATGGTCGTATTGATTTTAAAGTCTCTCCTTTTGGATCTGATATTTTTCAAATTGAAAAGGGCACTAATTTTGTGCAGTTTGGTCAGTTAGAGAAAAAAAATGTATCTATTGCTATGAAATATCATAATAATTCTAGCAGTATTCACAGCAGAAGCTCATTTACATCCCTTAAAATACATCCAAAACTTAGAACTCCATATGTAACAAAAAGTGGATACTACACTAAAAAATATTATTCTCGTTGGGTTGTTATTAAAGCAAAGCCTAAAACATCTGTTTCCTTTGTCTACTTAGAAAAACAATCGAGTTCATACAACAAACATTTGTATTCTGGTCAATATTTAGTTAGTACAATTTCATCTTTAGAAGGTGATGATTCGATTGATCTATCAGGAGAAATTAAAAAATATTATGGTGGCGATCAACTAGCAAAACAATTGATCCAACTTAGTCGAATTAATAAATTAGAACGGAAAATTAATATTAGTAAATATAGTCGAACTAATTTTTTAGTCGCAATTCAAAGTAGTGGGTTTTATCAATATACTGAATCATCAAAATTAGAAGGTAGTGCAAAACTTGAAGTTTATGTTCATGAAGGTTCTCGCCGAAATAGTACCGTACGAGTTAGTGGAAGTGGTGTTTATTTAGCCCGTGGAATTTATCGATTCTCTCTCTATGGATTAAAGACAGGAATTCTGGATTTTAAAATTCGTCATACTGGAATGATAGAGCGTGTTCAAAAAAATGTTCCTAAACAGAAAGGAATTACATGGACTGACCTTAGTGTTACAAAAATAGGATCATATAAATTCAAGTTTAATCGCCGATCAAATGTTACTAATGGGATCAGTGTTTACAGATATCCAATCCGATTAGAAACAGTCCCCGTTTCTATTTTTCTTGCTCCAGGTGAAAGCAAAAATTTTGAAGTTAAAATTTTAAATAAATCACTTCCAGCAGTCCATAGTTCTAATAATGTACCATCACAAATTTCTGTATATGGAAGAAACTTGCTTCCATATGAGCCGCTAATAAAGGGAACCTATTCAATCAAGATTAAAAACACAGGAACTCGTTCCTCTTTTTATAGTATTAGTACTGATGAGTACCTTCCAATTTCTCAAACAACACTCACATCAGAACTCAGAAAAGAGCAACGAAGAATCAACCAAGCTCCAGTTTTAAATGCAAAAAAATCAATCTACATGCACTTTGACCGATCTGATGAAAAATTCTTCCAAGTTGCAGTTAAAAAACCAGCTCTTTATGAACTTCAAACTGAGGGTAGATTAAATACCTCTATTTTATTGCAAACTAAAGTTTTTCCTAATTTTGCATCTAGTAGTGGAAATGGTTCAGGAAGAAATGGACGGATTTTTCGTTATTTAAAAACAGGTGTATATCTACTTTCTGTTCGTACTCAAGGACGATCAAAAGGTTACCTTCGAATTCGTTTAAAACAAAGTCCTCTTAAAACTAGATCAACAATTCAAGCAGGTGAAATTCGAAAGTATACTTTAAGTTCAGGAACTGTAATTCGATTTCCAGTTAGTATTCCAAAAACAGCAGAATACACAATGGATACGATTGGAATTCAAAAACATTTCCGCTTTCGGTTAGAAGATAACAAAGGCTGGCCTATCTACTACAAACCAAATACTCATGGTTTATTTAAGAGAGTATTAAAAAAAGGTAAATATTTTTATTATAGTTTACCAACATCCTATAAAACACGACGAATTACTTACCTAAACATCAAAAAGATAGAAAAGAAATTTACAGGGAAAGGACTACATCAAATTAGAACATCAAAAAAATACAGTCACATATGGATGGAGGATAAAAAACGAACTCCTGATACATATCAATTTGTAGTAACCGCTCCTAGTCCTTTTACTGTTGAGCTTTCAAAAGGAATGAGAGCAACTTTACTCAATGAAAAAGGAGAGGTTTTTGATCATTTTGTAGGCAAGAAAAAATGGGATAAACCACTATCAATGGGAAAATGGAAATTGCAAGTTTCTGCAATTGAAAAACAGGATTTTTTTTCTTACACCCTGAATGTATATACTGCTGACTGGGTTCCAGGAGATTCCTTTGATTTCAGTAATTATGCAAAACCACTTACACTTCATTTAGGAAAAGATTCTTTAGTTGATCTGAAAAGTTTTGGAACTATTGATGTTAAAGCAAAACTGACTTCACTTGATGGAAAAACAGTCATTGCACAATCTGATGATAGTTATAACGATTGGAACTTCTACATTTCTCAATACTTGAAAAAAGGAAGTTATAAATTACATATTGAGAAGGAAAGCAATCAGTCTTCTCAATCTACAAAATTTACATTTAATGTCAGAGAATCAGGGGAAAACAGTACACAACGTCAGCCATTTCCATTTCAAGTGCTTAGCCAAAAAACAAAAAGTATTCATAAAACTACATTTAGAACCCATTCACAAAATCAAGTGGTGGCTTTTGTTACTCCTGAAAAAGAAGCAACCTATTTTTCTCTCTCAAAAAATGGAAAGGAAATAGCGAAGGCAAAAGGCGAACTGATTATTGGGTTACATGCAAATACAGAATATACACTCTCTATTTGGAAAGAAGGAAGCTTCTCAACACCAATTCAAGCAAAAAGCAAATTTTTATATAGTTTAGCTAAAATTCCTAGCATTGATAAATACACTCTATTAGCTGGAATTAAGCATCAAATTTATCAAATTACTCAATCAACAAAACAGTTTTACAGCACAAATTCAAACCGATTTTGTACCTTCATTCGTTTTGAAGAACCATGTAAATCTAGTCCTCATGAGTTCTTTAGTCTTCCAACAAGTGGTGGATGGGTTATTTTGCAAGATCTACATTCTAGTTTCATTATAGAACCTGCAAAACTTATCAATGGAAAAACTCAGAACTTCCCTTTAGGTCAAACACCTATTGGAATTGATTTCAGAAAGTCCTCTCAACAAAAACTTTCATTTATTGAGATTTCTAGTGCAGGAAAAGCTGTTGCTGGAATGCCTATTTTACAAAATCTAAATCAATTTAATTGGAATTCTTTTTATACCATTGGTTCAAAAACGTGGTTTGCAATTCCTCCTAAGCAAACAACAAGAGGAAAAATTTGGAATCCTAGAAAAAGCCAGTTTAGTCAAAATATTCAAGCAACACTTTACTCTTTTCCTTATACAAAAAAGAGTTTCCAGAAAATTCAAGGAATTTCTAATTCTTTAGGTAAAAAATCAGCAGTATGGATTCAAGGCAATCCAAATCAATCAAATAAGATTTTACTCTCTCCTGAGATGGTGGCCTTAGTTTGGAAAGATGGAAAGATTCAAAAAGTAGTTGCGACATCAAAAAATAGCCAACAGCTTATCATTCCAAGTGGTGATATTATTATTTGGAATCGTGGAAGTATAGATTCTTCATTTCGAATTCAGAAAACACAAAAAATCAAACAAACTACCTTACAAAATAAATCTTTCGAACAATGGTTTCCAAATAGTGGACGTTTTGAAGTTCAAATTTCAGGCTCCTTTGCATCAACAGAACAAATTTTTGTTGATGGTGAATTTACAAAATATGAATTTTTAACAAAAACAGGACAAATAAAAACATTCACAAAATCACAACCTATTCCTGCACAAACAGGTCGCCTTATCATTCATCATAAACAAGGTGGACTCAAAGTTTGGGTGAGTTCTCTAAAAGAAACAAATCAGACTTTTTGGGGATCAAAAATTCCAAAACAAAATGGGTTGATTAATGGTGAAAGAATGATTCAAGGAAATCTTCAATCATGGAATTTTCAATTAGAAAAAACAACATGGGTTCAAATTAAAAAATCAAGTCATGGAATCATGGCAATTTCGAATGGAAAAAAAATTCTGACAACAACTCATGGTGCACAACCTCAAATAGGCTATTTATTACCTGCTGGTAACTATCAAGTTTGGACTCGTGCATATCAAGGAGAAGCTCAAGGTGGAGTGCTTTCTTGGAGAGGATTTCAACCAGTATTAGTCAAAGAAGGAGTTTTAAAACCATATTTCATTGGATCAAATGAAACTCAGGTTTTCTTTTTTCAAGTGAAAGGAAAAGCCAATGTTGGGGTTGGAATTCGTGCAACTGCTGATTTTCTACAAGGGGCTTTGTATAACAAAAAAATGAAACTACTAGAAAAAGGAAATTTAGTGTTTCAGACGTTAAAAAAAGGAGAATACTTTTTCCTAGTGAAAAATCCAACAAAACAACCAATTCGCTACACTCCAATTGTTGCAGGTACAAAAGGTGAGCGTTTAGGAATTCCACAAAATATTATTCGAAAGTATTTAAAAAAATAAGAATTTTATGGAAACTTTTTTCAGAATGGAAAAGCGATTGCTTACATGCTAGTTTATTTCTTCCTTAAGAAAAGAGTAATCACTTTGCAGATCAGTATGAGTTATATCTATGGCTACATTAGAAAAAAGGTACACCATTATTTTACATCTAGCAGAGAAAATAGGGGATCAGCAAATTTTAGGTAAAATTAAACAACTTCAGAAAAAAACATTAGATGATCACGAAGTAACACACTGTGAGGATGCCATTCTCGACTTTCTGGAAAAAGAAAAGTGGCTTATTTTAGCAGAGGAAGAGGAAGGAATCCAACGTTTACGTAGAAAATTATTCCGTAAAATTCCTCCATTTAACTTCGATTCAGAAAACTAGACACTCTTATTTAGACTTCCTTCTTCCTCTATGGGTGGAGGAGGAAGTAGTTTTTCTAGTTGTTCTATCCGTGCTTGAAGATCTTTAATCTCATCATTTAACTGTATCCGTTCACTAACAGAACAGCTATGCTCTCCTACCTTAATTCTCCAACGTAGTTCTATATCTTTTTCTAGTTTTGGTTGTAGTTTTGATAATTCTTTACGAACTGATTTTTCCCGCATTATTATTTCCCTAAATATGAGCTATTACAAGCCATCTTCTTTGTGTGGTGGATTGAAAAACTCCCCCCACTAAAGTAGGGGGATTCTGGAGTTGAACGGTTGATGCAACTCGTGAAAGCCGTCTAACTCAGCCTAACCCAATGGAAGTTAACCCTTCCATATGTATATTAATTGATGCTGTTTTATCCCGATGGTGAAAAACGCCACACTCACAAGTCCAAGTTCGATCAAGCAAAGTGATTGCATGATTTAACTTTTTACACTCGTTGCACTGCTTGGTTGATGGGAAAAAACGATCTATCTTGTGCACAACTGCACCTGCTTTTTTAGCTTGATGTTCAAGGATTAAAAGAAATTCACTAAAACCAAGATCGGAAATCTTTCTACCCCAAGACTTTTTCATTTTATTGAGGTCAAGGTCTTCAAAAAACAAATAGTCGTACTTATCAACTAAGCTTTTTGCTAATTTGAAGTGATAGTCTCGTCTTCGGTTGGCTACCTTTATATGAGTTCTAGCAAGATTTAGTTTTGCTGATTCCTGATGCCCTGAACCATTTTGTTTACTAGAAAACTCTTGGCTTGCTTTAGTTATTTCTTTCAGGCTTTCCTTAAAGTACAAAGGTGCTTGTATATCATCTTCTATTGATACGGTTAGAAAAGTTTTTAAACCAAAATCAAAACCTGCTGTTTTACCAGTCATGGTTCGTTTAGGGTTTAATTCTCCAAGATCACAACTAAAGAATAGGTACAAGTCTCCAAGTGTATCTCTTTTAATCGTTACTGTTTTGATTGCTCCTTCAATTTCACGAGACTTAAAGAACTTAAATACTTTTTTCCCAATACGGATTTTGTTTCCATCAAGTAGTTTGTATCCTGACTGTTTTAAGGTGAAGGACTTATATTTAGAGCGTTTACGAAACTTAGGTGGTCTTGAATTCTCCTTACGGAAAAACTTTTGATATCCAAAGGCAATTCTTTCAGGAATGTTTTGTATTGCTTGTGATGGTACTTGTTTCCAAGAAGAATATCTCTTCCTCTTCTTTAACTTTGTGATGTGGCTTTGTAGTTTAAACTTATGAATCGACTTCCCAAAAATACGATAAAACCTTTTCTGCAAAGCAATACAATGATTGTAGATCCATGAGGACGTACCAATCAA
>JBNMNM010000082.1:0-9603 GCA_051275585.1 bacterium
GTATGGAACTTCTAGTGCTGTTGTTGCCCCTGTAATATTGAAAAAAGGAATTCCTAAAGAATCTAAAGTTTCCTTATTCTCTTCAATAAATTCTTCTCTCTTCCAAGTTGTTAAGTCTCGGATTGCACCTTTTACATCAAACTCTTCTAGTCGACGCAATGTTCCCTTAAGACGCAATGACGGAGCCATCACATAAAGAATTCGATCTAGAAAATCAGTTGCAGATGCAATATCATACTTTTCAACGATCTTATCGATTTCACTAGCAGTGAAAGAACCACCTACTGCTCCAGCCCAGTTAAATACACAACGAACACGATCTTTATATTCTGGATTCTTTGCTAAAAATTCAAGAACATCAGGTGCTCCCTTACTATATCCAATAAAAAATACATCTTTTGGTGGAGTTGCTGAATCTTCAGAAATGATTTCTTTGTTCGCTCGTAATCCTAAACCTTTATCAAGAGCATTTTTAAGATCTTGAGTATTGGCATCACAACCACGCATTGGATGAGAATCTGATCGAAGAATTTTCCAACCAAATTTTTCTTCAATCTTCACAAACTCTTTTTCAAAAGCACGAACTGGTAACATTCCAGTAAGCAAACCAGGAGCAAATACTAAGGTTGTATTTTCAATATTCTCCATTTGTGCTTTTGGCATCTCTACTTGCCACTCTAAAAGCTCATTACCTTTTAGGAATCGCTCTGCTAATCGTTGCACAACAGGACGATCATCTTTAATCAATTTTGATGCTTTTTTTGTTGCTCTTCGATCTTTCTTAAGCTCTTGTAAAAATAAGTTTCTCCACCGTTTTCCACACCATTCTTTAATATATGGATCAGTGAAGTATTTCTTATCTTCTGCAATTAATTTTTTTACGCCTTGGATTACACCCAAATAATCCTTTTTAGCTTCTAGCTCTTGTAGTTCTTTTATGCTTTCCATAATCCTAATCGTCAAAAATGAATTAAAACTACACATACCCTCACAAAAGGAAATATCAGTAAAATAGAACTTTTGGCAAAGTAAAAAAGAAAAGAAGCTCTAAACTAACAATTTTGTAGTTTATAAAAGATGATTAAAACTGAAGTTTTTTAGAACGGAAAAATAGAGATAAAATTAGAATCTGAAATTTTTTGGAGAAGTTTATCAGGTAGGCTTTTCTTGTAAAAATAATAGGCGGATTAAAAAATCCGCCCAAAATATCAATCGAATGAACTATGGGTTCATTGTGTAAGCATCTTTTTCTGCATAAACATAGTCGTTAAGAACTTTATCAAATTCTTCTTGGTTAACAACTGGTTTACGAATCATTTCTAAAGCAATTTCTTGTTGTTTCTCAGTACTGCTTGTTTTTGAATACAGTTGTAATGAGAATTTTGAGAAATCTCGAACAAAAAAATCAAAAATTTGATTTAAGATTTCATCTGGAAGATTTCTGATTTTTGCTTCTTCAATAATCAACTGACCATAAGCAACAAGAGTAAATAACTCACCTACAATTAATAAGAAATCAATATCTTTGCTTTGAGTTTTATCAGGAGTAGCTTCAAGCATAAATTTCTTGAATACTTCGATTTGCTCTTTGAATAAGTTGATGTTTGGAAGATCAACCGTATTGTATGCAATATTGAAATCATGAAATTGAATTCCACTAAGACCTTTTGTAGGGCCTTGTTTGAATAGAAAATCATCATTTGTAGCATCACCCATTAATGGTACTTCTGGGTACTCTGCTGCATTAAAAAAGAAATTAGGCATAAACTTAATAATCAATGCCATATTTACATGAACTGTTCCTTCTAACTTAGGAAGTGCTCGAATATCAATTACAGCATTTTCGAAATAAGTATCTTTTTCGAAACCTTTTGCAGCAACAATATCCCAAAGTTGATCCATTACTTCTTCCCCTTGTGTTGTCACCTTCATTTTCATGATTGGTGTATACAGAAGGTAACGACGATCATTTTCGTTTGCAAATCGCTTGTAATCAGAAGCTCTTGAGCCAAAAAGCCTCATTGCAGTTAAACGCAGATATGAGTCACTGAACAGTTTTTGGATATGAGTAAACTCAGTAACATAATGATCGAATAAGTTTCTTGTTGAAGCATGGTTTAGTGCTTCATAAAAAGCATGAGTTGCAATCCCGATTGAAGCCCAACCTAAGTTATACTTACAAACGTTAATTGTGTTTAATGAACAATCCCAAGCTTTTTTTCCTTTCTCTAGAATATTTGCTTCTGTGATTGGGTAATCATGAAGAGTATACTCAGCAACATAATCTTGATTATGAATAACGTTTTTTACACACTCATAATTTTCATGTTGTGAATCAACTTCAAAGAACACGTAATCACCAGTATCAGCCATCTTACCAAAAGTTGATACCATTCGAGCTTTATTTCCATTCCCAATGTAGTATTTACTTCCATTGGCAGTGTATGTTCCATCTTCGTTAGGAGTAAGAACCATATCACTAGAATAGATATCAGCTCCATGCTCTTTTTCTGAAAGACCAAAAGCGAAAATTGCACCTTCTTCTAAGAATTTTGCAGCTTTCTTTTTTGCTTCTTCGTTGGTTCCCATCCAAATTGGACCAAGACCAAGTGCAGAAACTTGGAAACAATACCAATAAGTTAGACCGTAGAATCCTAAGATTTCAGAGAAATCACAAATTCGGTTTGTATCCCATCGAGTAGTTCCATCACCATACTCTGTAGGAGTAAGTAGTGTGTAGAAAATCTTCTCTTCTTTGATAAAATCAAGAAATTCAGTGTACCATACTGTTGCATGGTAATCTGCCTTGATTTTCGCAAGTCCCATTCCTTCGAAAAAATCAATGGTCTTAACCATGATTTGTTGAGATTGTTCATCTAAATGATCGTAAGTTTTTTTCTTTGGATTCAATAACATCATTCCTTTTTCTCCTGAGGAATTTATTTTAGGAGTTTTTAGTCTAATGGAGGGCTTTATTGGTAAACAAATACAAACGACACACACATCTTCTTTTATCTATAATGCAAAAACTCTATACCATGACAAAACATAACGAGAAAGAGAGAGTTTGCTTTTTTTCAATTTCTTATACTACTAAGCGAGAAAAAGTAAAATTGCTTGTTAAGCAACTTTTATGTAATATTGAAACCAATAAAATTTATGATTTTTTAACAAAGAGGAGTGATGGAAATCTCAGAATAATTCTCCTAAAATTTCTATTTTAATTTTTTTAATAACTCTTTTTGAGGAAGTTGGAAAAAGTCTTTGATGTATTCTACAACTTCACTTTTCTCTGATAAGAAAAAATCTACTTTCTCATCGGTTTGGAAAAGTGAATTAAAAAATCCAGTATTAAATACTCCTGAATTTACAGTAATCTCAATTTTTATATGAAACAAACCTTCATCATTCATCACAATATTAAGATAGGAATCAGTATTTCCACGAGCAACTAAGGAAATCATTGGAGTGATTTTTGTAGTGTGACTTTTTTCTTGCTCAGAACTCCAAGGAAACTTCCGAAAAACATTGAGTGTTTCTTCAAGAGAATGAATTCCTGATTGGCTTGTCCTTTCGTCAGCATAAATTGCAACTACTGAAATTTTATCCACCTTTTGCTCCTAGTTTGATACATTCAGATCAACTTTTTAAAAATCCTAGCAAAAACAGTCCTTTTTTGTAGGCAAAAAAAAAGGAAGAGATAAAAAACTCTTCCTTTTTTCCTATAACGAAAGTTTCCAAAAGACTAATTGTTATAAGCCTACTCTTCATGAGAGAGCCAATCAAAGCCTTTAATATTAAAGGACTCTAGATTATTTTAAATAATATATCACAATAAAAACAAACATTTAAAAAGCTATATAGATAAGTGTTTTTTTATTTTTTCTAGGTGCTTCACTCTCAAATGATTATTACTACGAGATAGTTCCTTTAAAATTTTAGTTAAATGATCATATTGGACAAACTGTTTTTGATGAAGAAAGGAATCAGTAAAAATACATTCATATTCCATGTCGTAAGGAGTATTTTCTACATCAGAAGAATAATTTTCAGAATACCAAAAAACAGGGTAATACCGATGATTCCAAATTCCTTTTAATTTTTGATGACCTACACAAAGAATATATTGAATTGCTTCTGTTTGAGCTAAAATAAAAACTAAATCAAAACTTAAAGCAAATCGTTTTGCTTGGCAAAAATGAGCAGAAATACGAAATCCTTCGTCAATTGTTGATCCAATATAATCTTTTTTTAAACTTCCTAAAAAATCCTCAGGAATTTCTTTGTTGAGTTCATCATCAATATACGCCAACCATGCAGATGCTTTTACATCAAGTTCATGAGGTAACTCTTGAGAAATTTTTAATAAGGTTAAATAAATATGAGAAACACTTTCTGCAACATCTTGAAGCGTTTCAATTTTAAGAGAAAATAAAATCTCATCTCCTTGAAGTTTCCACGTTTTAAACAGGTTTGATGAACAATTAAATTTTTTCATCTCATTGTAAGTTCTCTCAAAAAAAGCAAAAAAACTATTTTGCCATTGATTTCTAAGATTACTTTTAAACAAAGAACTGCCTACAAGATCAAAACTCACAAAAAGAAGTAATTTAGGTTTATATAAAATTGGTTCTAAAATTATACTTGGGTTTGGCAAGTTCATATTTTTCCCAATTTTAAAGATTTTATTCGTGAACTCACCGCAGATGATGACACACCAAAATATATTGCAATATCTGAGATTGATTGGTTGCAACGAGAGTATACTTGTTGAAATTCTTTTTTAGGCATCATAAAGCATTCTGCAAAATGATTGGCCTCATAATCAGTTGCATTGATTTCACTTCGTGAAGTGATTGTGTCATGAAAAATTATATCTTTCTGATAATCAGGGCTTCCATATTTCAAATGAATAAATAAATGTCCTATCTCATGAGCAACTTCAAAAGCATCTTGTTCCTTCTCAACTTGGTAAGGCATAATCATTTGAAATTTAGAGTCTGACTTTTGGAAGGTTTGAATTACTCCATCTCCTATTTTTTGACGATCTTCATGATGTAAAAAATCATCTTGAAAAATTAATTCTCCACCTAAAAATAGAATTGATTTTTTTACTTTTTCTAAAGAAGAACTCAGATAAGGAGCTTTTCCCAAGCTTATATCAGAATGTTTGAGATATTCTTTGACCTGATTTGCGAGGTGTTCAATTGATTTTTTATTATACATTTTTCCTATTTATTAATTTTTAAAGTTCGCATATACGAATTCATATTCTTTGTAAAAAGAAGAGGTCTTTAAAAAATCGATGGAAATAAAAATTGGAGAGTTTTAAGAAGGCTTTATATCATTGTTTTATAGAGATTCAAAATTTGAATCTCATTGAGGAATTTTTTAATTATTTTTGTTTTAGTCTTACCACTCCATCCCAATCACTTGGACAACCAATTTCAATCATTTCTTGGCATCGCTTTAAATAAATAGGGATCACTGGGTCTCTTGGAAAAAGTTCTTGATACTCTTGAAAGGTATCTAATGACTCTTGAAAACTTCCTTTTAGATAAGCTTGAATTCCTTTCTCTAACAGAGGAATATATTTATTCTTTTTATACTTAATGTCATCATCATCTCCTTCAAAAATTTCGTAGATTGTTACTGCTTTTGATTTTCCTTTAACAGCAACTTTATCAATTTTGCGAATATAATAAATTGAAGGATCTTCTAATTCTCGATAAGTATATTCACTAATGAGTACAGAAGAAGTATAAGCTTTTGTTAAGCTTTCTAAACGTGCCGCAAGGTTCACAGCATCACTAATCACAGTACCTTCCATTCGGTTATAACCACCAATGGTTCCCAGCATTACACGTCCAGTATTAATTCCAATTCCAATTTTTATATCTGGAGTACCATAATATATTTTTCGATTCGCATTATAGTCTCTTAATGCTTTCATCATATCTACTGCTGTTTTGACTGCATGATCCGCAGAACTCTGGAATAATGCCATAATCGCATCACCAATATATTTATCAATGAACCCTTTGTTTTCATTAATAATTGGTTCCATACGTTGTAAATATGAATTCAAAAATTTAAAATTTTCTTCAGGAGTCATCGTTTCTGAGAGAGTTGTAAATTCTCGAATATCTGTAAAAAGGATACTCATACTCATCTCAACATTATCACCTAAAGAAACATCAATAATACTCTTTTTATCCAATAAACCTAAAAACTCTTCTGGAACAAACCGACGAAAAGCCTCATTTTTTTTCTCAATTTCTTTTACAAGTAATTCTACTGTTGTAAAGGCCTTTGAAAATTTCATTGATAAAATAAATGACTGAGAAAAAATAAAAATAAATAATCCAAAAGAAGCTAATTCAGTCGAAGTAATAACTTCATTTCGATAGAGAATATCATTAATCACAGTTCCAAAGAAAAGCGAAAAACCTAGAAAAACAATCCATGCTGCTTCTCGCTTCTTTTTAATGGCCAAGCCTAAAGCAAACATTAAATAGCTAAGAAAAAGTAAACTAAATAGTTGAAATACTTGTACTGTCTTAGAAAAAATGGCCACAGATGTTACTAGTACAACCATAGAAAAAGCAATACTCACAACTAAAACAATTCGAGTATACCATTTATTAACTTCTTCAGGGTAAAGCTGCTTAAAGAACAAAACAAAAAATGCGGGAGGCAAATAAAAACTCAAATATTCTAATTTAATTTGCAAATCCCAATTAAAATCAGGAAAGAGAAATATAAAATAAGTCTCTCCTGTTAATAAGGTTCGAATACCAACAGCTAAACAAAATCCTCCGAAGTAAAGACTAGACAAATCTTTATTTCGTAATGCAAACAATCCAAAGTGATACAACCCCATAATGAAGAGGCTACCAAAGAGAAATAGGTCAAAGGCCAATTGTTTTCCTCGGGTTGAGAAAATATTTTTTGCAGCACCTAACTTCAAACTAATCCACATTCCACCTTGGTAATGGGAAAAATTTGATACATGTACAATAATATAAAATTCTTTTTGATCAGACTGAAATGATGCCGTTTTTGGAAGATACTGCGGAACATGACCAAGACTAGTCCGAGCAATGGTTCCATTCCATAATACTTTTTTATTATTTATATAGAGTTGGTATGCTGTTGCAAGTGTTTTGACATGCAGTCCTAATAGTTCTTTTTGATTAGGAATACGAACTTTTAAACGATAGGTTCCATAACCAAATCCTGAAAGTTTCTTTTTATCAACAGTAATAGAATTCCAAATTCCAGGTGATTTTAAATATGCTGTAGGTTCTTGGTGTATCTTAAAATCATCATGAGAAAGAAACTGATTCCAATAAAATTCCCATTCACCAGATAGAGCAATATTTCCATTCTGTTGAAAATTCCATTTTGTTAAATCAATCACTCCTTGTTTTGCTTTAGGAGCTGATTTAATTACAAGACTAGAATTGCTTTGAAACGAGCTAGAAACAAGAGCAAGTAACAACAAAACCAGCAATCCCCAAAGCATAAGATGAAGATATCGGAATTTTTTGAACAGACTTACCAACATATCTGACTCAATAAGATGAATAGTAAAATTTTTTTGAATTATAGAGCAAAAAGATAAGTTATCAAAGGTGTTTAGTCTATGGTGTTTTTTATTTATTTTTAAAGCAAAGAAGATACAAAAAATGGATTAATCTAAAGATTTATTCATGATTTGCAATTCGTGAGTCGAGGATCACGTTTTGTTATTTTAAACTGAGGATGAAAAAATAGCGTAAAATTAGAATAATAAAGATGAGAATGTTCTTATTTTCAGCAGAAGTGGGAATGAATCAGAATGGAAGTTGGGGAGATTATAAAACCAGTAGGCATAAAAAAAGCCCTTTCTGCAATGAAGCAAAAAGAGCTTTTTAATCATCAAATCTTATAAAAACTCAGAATTATTGATTTCCGAATTTGTATGCAAACTGAACACCATAAGAATGGTGAGTATTCCATTTCATTGCTTCTAATCCAGCAATTACAGTTGCATATCCTGTTGCAACTGCTGCTTGAGAAGAACCAGCAGCAGTAATTACAGTAGTTGCAGTACCTGAAGCAGCTACAAGTGCAGCATCACTTGTAAGAGTTGCAATATATGTATTTAAATCACTCTTATCAGCAGAGATTGATGAATGATAGAAGAATGTAATCTTTGCATTCTTAGTCACTGGAACCGTGTAGTTTGTCATCACAGTGTAATCAAGACCAATCAGAGACTCACTCCAGCCTTCTTCAAAAAGATCTTTAGTTTGCATATCTGTGTATTCAATAGCAAAAGTTCCTGGGCCGATATCGGCTGAAACTCCATATGTAACTGCTGTAATGTCTTTTTCTCTTGATGAGCCTGAGATTGCACCAGAAATACTTAGACCCGAAGTTTTTAATGCACTAAGTGAAGTATTTAGTGTATCTAAAGTTGAACCAGTACTTGTATCGATTTTCAAATCACCAGCTTGATCACCACGAGCAGATAAATAACCAATATACGGTCGAATTTTTCCTTTCCCAGCATTCAGCTTACTTTTACCAATATTAACTGCAAGTGCAAATGTTGTGATATTATGCTTATATCGATGTGCGTACTGACTAGTTACATCAGGGTCAGCCTGAGTAGTTTCATCAGTACCACCTACAGACGCCATTTGATATGACATTGATGTATCAATCGGTCCCAGTTTTCCTTTAAACCAAAATACTGTAGTATTTTGCTCTGCTTTCTCTGGAGTATATACAATTGCGGAAGAACCATCACTAGCTCCTTCCAATAGTGCTACACCAAGCTCAATATTCTTTGTTGGATGAAGGTCGATTGCTATTCCTGGATAGCTTCCAACATATGAGGCATTAGCAAAAGCTCTATAGTCATCATCTCGATCACCTTCGAACCTGTAATTATTTATTGAATTTGCAGTAGCATAAATAGACTGTGTTCCAATCGTAACACCTACAGCAACATGTGGTGCATAACGGACCCAAGTTTCACTATCCCAAATTTTTGTTGCTCGAACTCCATCTGTTGATTGATCAATCGAAGTAAGATCTGGATCCTGAGAATTCACAGAAAGCCGTGTAAAAGCCATCCATTTATACCATTTACTCCCTTTGTACGTATTTTCTCCAGCAAGAGCCATCAGTACAAACTCTCCGAATGCTCTGAACTTTTGACTTTCACGATTTTGACTGCCTTGTCGCACACTACTTGTTAATGCAGTATAGTGGTTATCTTGGATTTTTGCATATGCTCTAATGTCAGCACGGAAAACAAGCTTAAAATCTTTTTGATTTTTATTTTTTTCAAATAGTTCTTTTCCAAGCTCTTTTTGAGCAACAACAGGCTTTTTAGCTGTATCTTGAGCCATACCTGTTGACGCAAGCATGACTATACCAATGGTGGCCATTAGAAATTTCTTAAACATGAGACTCCCTTCACAAAAATATGTGTTTGGTTATGAAACAGTCCTTTCCCCAAAGGACAAAATTGAAGTTGGGATAATACAAAGATCAGGAATTTGTACAACTAAAAAATTTAGCTTTCCCAAAAAACTCCTTACTTTT
>JBNMNM010000083.1:0-9596 GCA_051275585.1 bacterium
GCATTAATTGTTACTTTTAAGAAAAAGGTACATATTTTTTTTCAATAATAGTTCTATTAAAAAACGTTTCACGTGAAACATTTATATAATAATTACAGTAAGTTAAGTTGATAGTTAGCTAGTAATAGCTATTATTCATTATAAATGTTTTTTTTAGAAATTACACCTGCTCAATGTCAGTATAAAGCAAATTTTCTAATGTAAAGTTGCTTTTGATAGATGTTTGACTGCTTTTAAAATTCGACATATCCGTCTCATACGTAATATAAGTAACAGGTAATTTTTTATCAAACCTTTAACTTATGAGTATGATGTGGTTAACCAGTGGAGAAGTAGCAAAACGAGAGGATGTGACAAGGCAAACAATTCATCGGTGGGTTAAACGAGGTCTATTTGATCGAGTAAAAACCACCAAACTTGGGCAATTTCGAATCTGGGTTGACGATGATGTGTTCACAATCCTGTATGGGAGGGTTGACTTACTTGAGGATACGCCCTTCCTCGAAACGCAAGAAAAATGTTTAAAAAGGAGCTATCCTGATGGAGAATATATCTCAGATATTGCCTCTGGATTTAACTTTGAACGACAAGGATTTAGATCCATTCTGGAACGAGCAGTGCAGAAAACTCCAATCAAGCTTGTGGCTACCACACAAGACCGAATCACAAGAACAGGGTTCGGACTCATTAAGTGGCTCATCGAACTGGGAGGAGGGAGCATCGAGTTTTTGGAAAAAGGAGAAGACTCCGAAGATTTTGACCCAAAAGAAATTGTTGGTCTCCTCTCCAGCTTTGTTGATAGGAAAGGAAGTACAAACCAGTGATGTGAAGGTAGTAACCACAAAGAAGATTCGAGTTTATCCAAAGAATTCAAAGATGTACTTCCAAGCTTTGCATCTACATAGAAGGGCTTATAACTTAACGATTGAGAGATTTAAGAAGGAAGAGAAACCTTCCACCGAGTTGAGGACTGAGATCCGAATTCAATGTAGAGAAGAGCAAGTTGAGGTGAATCAGTTCTTTAATGTGAATCTTGTGCATGAAGCTTATCGAGAAGCTTGCACCTCTAGAACTGCGGTGATCAGAAAGAGAGTTCAAAATGAGAAAGCTGAGTTGCACTTCAAGTCTTGGAAATATTCTCCAAGGTCTTTCTTGATAGATAAGTTGGGTAGTCAGGGGAATGTATACAAAAAAGCACTTGGAGGAGTCTTCTACACAGAGTTGATTCCTGATGAAGCTATTCGGAAACAAGCAACCATCATGTACCAGAATGGTCAGTGGTTTGTAGGTGTGCAGGAGAAAAAAGAGTTAGCTTCACACTCTAAGGAACCAGCTAGAATTGTGGCGATTGATCCTGGGGTTAGAACCTTCGCAACCAGTTATTCTCAAGAAAGCGTGATTGATTATGGAAAAGATTTCACCAAGGATATTCTGGCTCCATTAATGAAAAAGTTAGATAATCTTTTGTCTCAGAGAGACCTTTTAAATAACACCAAGTTAGAGGATAACCAAGTTCCACAGTGGTTGAAGGATCGAATTAGAAATCTAAACAAGAAAATAGATTTTGTGAGAGCCAAGCAAAGTCACCTTGTTCGAGATTTGCATCTTCGAGTAGCCTTTGATCTAGTGAAGAACAACGATGTTATCTTACTTCCAACTTTTGAAACATCGAAGATGGTGATCAAAAAAGATGATCCTAATCGGAAAAGGAAAATCCGATCTAAGACAGTGAGAGCAATGCTTTCACTTGGTCATTTCAAGTTTAAACTTATGATCAAATGGTTGGCAAAGAAATATGGAAAGATAGTGATTGATGTGAATGAAGCCCATACATCCAAGACATTGTGGGATGGGGCGGTTCTTCCAGATTTAGGTGGAGACAAGTTTATCAGGCATGAAGGAAAGATCGTTGGAAGGGATGTGAATGGAGCTAGAAACATCTTAATCCGATTTTTAACAAAGTTTGTTAGACCAGAACTATTTCTGATCCCTAACTAACTCGATTTTAAGATAGGGACTTACACCTTTTTCATAATCCAAATGGTTCATTTGTGGCGGAATAAAGTAAGTGCGGAGTGATATGGCAAACGTTTCTAAAATGGATTTTAGCTCAGGAGATGGTAAAGTGGCAGAAAAGGAAGAGTCTGGTGGAGAAGGTGGAGGAAAGAAGAAATTAATTATTATTATTGTTGGGGTTCTGCTTTTACTTCTAGTTGGAGCTGCTCTTTATCTTTTTGTCTTCAAACAACCTGAAGATAAAAAAGATGGAAAAGATGGGAAAGGAAAACAAACGCAAACAGCAAAAACGAAAAAAATAGGTGGTGCTGATCAAAAAGCAAAAGATGAAAAAAGCCTATATGAGAACCCTATTTTTTCTGATCCACTAGAATTTACGGTTAACCTAAAAGATGGTAAGCGTTATTTACGGATCAAATTTGTTTTAGGAATGGTTCATGAGGCAGCAAAAAAGTATCTTAGTGAACGTGAAGCGATTGTTCGTAATGAGGTAATTAGTACATTACAACAGAAAACAACGGATGATTTACGAGGTTCTGCGGGTGGACAACGGTTAGTTGCTGATCTTAGAATTAAATTAAATAAGTTGTTTAATGAGAGCATTATTGAATCTCTAGATGGAGATCGTGCTCCAATTAAAAAAGTTCTTTTACAAGAGTATATTCTTCAATAAAAATGATAATTAACAATCTAATCACAGGTATTTATCATGGCTGATAATGAATTAAATTTTGACGAATTTGATGATGTTAGCGAATTAGATTGGTCGGCTGTTGAGGGAGATCTTAATAAAAATAAGGAAATGATCCGTGCTGAAGCTGGACAAGATGCATTTGGCGGTGATTTAGCTGGAAATGATGCCGCTATTTCCAATGATGGCGGAATCGATATTAACTTCTTACTTGATATTCCTTTACGTTTGACAGTAGAGGTAGGAAAAAAGAGAATACTAATCAAAGATTTGCTTAGTATTACTGTTGGTTCAATTCTAGAAATTGATCGAAAAATAGGTGAGCCTCTTGATATTTTGATTAATGACAAGCCAGTAGCAAAAGGAGAGGTAATTATTCAAAATGAAAAATTTGGTTTGCGGATCACTGAAATTATGGATGATGATGAAAAAATCAATGTCCTCTAACCTTTTTTTACCTTCTCATTTATTTTATGTTGCCAAGAACTAGTCGTTTTTTGAGTTGGTTTCTCCTTTTTCTTTGTTATACTTCTGTTGGATATGCTCAACAAAATTTCTTAAAAGAAATTAAAGCATATCCTGCGAATGCAAAAGGAGAAATTCAAATTGATTTCTCTTTCCAAGATCTCTTCACAGAAACACCTCAAACTAATTATGGTGCTGGATGGGTGAAAATTACCTTTCCAAATACTCGTGTTGCAGGCTCTGAAAAAACTAAAAAAATTCAAGATGGAATCATTGATAATATTCGTTCTTCTTCTGAAGGAAAAAGTAGCATTATTGAAATTGCTTTTCGAGACTTGGACTTTATAGCACGAAACCGTGTTGTTTTCCCAACACAACGAGCAAAAACATTCATTGCTAAAATTAATACAAAAGCTCCAATTATTGTTAAAAAAACAAAAATTAATAAAGAT
The DNA here is from genome assembly GCA_051275585.1 of bacterium. Lineage (GTDB taxonomy): Bacteria > SAR324 > SAR324 > XYD2-FULL-50-16 > JBNMNM01 > JBNMNM01. The sequence goes on from JBNMNM010000083.1 coordinate 3,625, forward strand.
ACTTTATTTCCTAAAAAAGAGAAAAAAGAATATTTATTAAAAGACTCCTTAGGCATTAATGTTCCCATTAATAATCAAACCGAAACGAATGATGACTCTTATACTAAGAGCCTAGTAAAAATGCTTATTGCATTACTTCTCGTGTTAGGTGTGATTTATGGTATTTTATGGGTTTATAATAAATTCTTTGCAGGGAAATTAGGAATAAAAAATAAAGATCATCAAATTAATGTTTCTTCTACCTATCATATTAGTCCAAAGCAAAAAGTTATTATCTTAGATGTTAATGGAACTCCTTACGCATGTGGGGTTACTCCTAGTAGCATTAATTTAATTTCTAAAGTGAATGTAGAAGAAGAAGGAACTCTGTTACGATATTTTGGAAGTAAGATTGATTTAGCAAGCCTTGCAGGAATTCGGGCGGAGTATCAACAAGCAAAAAAAGTTAAACTTGATTTAGAGGAAAAAGAGGATTCTTCTTCAGCAGAAGATTCTAAATCAAAAAAAGGTGAAGTTAATAAGCCTAGTAAATTTGCTGATGAACTGATAAAGAAGACCAAAAAATTAAAAAAAATTGACTAAACAAACAGACTTTTAAAGGTGATCTTTTTGTGGAAATTGTGAAACGCTTATTTTCCCCACAGCGGGCAATTCAGAGCTTCTTTTTTATGATTGGGTTTTTCCTTTTTCTAGCCCCTTCTTTGTTAGCTCAACAAAAGACAACAGTACCTATCCCTAGCTTCAACTTGCAAATTGGACAGTCTAGTAGTCCTGAGCAAGTTGCATCATCATTACAAATTATTATTCTCCTGACGGTGCTTTCTCTCGCACCAGCGATTTTGATTATGACAACATCGTTCACGAGGATTATCATTGTACTTTCCTTTTTAAGGAATGCTCTTGGAACTCAGCAATCACCACCGAATCAGATCTTGATTGGACTAGCCATGTTCATTACTTTTTTTATAATGGCTCCAGTGTGGACAGAGGTGAATGATAACGCATTAAAACCCTATTTTAATAAAAAAATTAGTCAAAAAGAGGCAATGAATAGGGCCGTTGTTCCAATAAAGAAATTTATGGTAAGATATACCCGAGAAAAGGATCTTGGTTTATTTGTGAAAATTGCAAAAATCAAACGACCTAGAACAATTAGTGATGTTCCTGTATGGGTTGTTATTCCTGCATTTATTACAAGTGAATTAAAAACCGCATTTATGATTGGGTTTTTAATTTATATTCCATTTCTTGTGATTGATATGGTGGTCTCTTCTGTATTGATGGCAATGGGGATGATGATGTTACCCCCTGTTATGATTTCTTTACCCTTTAAATTAATGCTTTTTGTTTTAGTTGACGGCTGGTATTTAATTGTTGGTTCTCTTGTCAAAACCTTTATCGCCATTTAGGGGGAAGTGTGAGTCAAGAATTTATTATTACTTTTTCAAGACAGGCAATTTTTCTTGCGGCAGAGTTAGCAGCACCAATTCTTCTTGTAGCATTAATTGTTGGTTTGCTTGTTTCTATCTTTCAGGCTGTTACTCAAATCCAAGAAATGACACTAGCAATCATTCCTAAAATGATGGGAGTATTGATTGTAATTATTATTTTGTTACCTTGGTTTTTGAGTAAACTGACTACATTTATGTCAAAAGTATTGATTAATATTCCAGTTTTTATTGGAATTGCAACGTAGAACCGCTTTTCTTGAGGATATAAAATGACCATTCAGACAAATGAAATTGTTGAAAATGTTTTGAATAGTATTGACCCTAATTCTTTTCGAGCACAAGTTCTAGGTACCGCACTAAAATTCAAAGCAAATTGGGTTGAACTTGGTGAGCGACTAACACGAGTTGCAACAGAAAAAATTTATGAGGATTGGGGTTACAAGAATTTTGAAGATTATTGTCGTTTGGAAATTAAAGTCAAAAAAAGTACTGCAATTAAATTAACAAATGCTTGGTTTTTTCTACAAGCAGAAGAGCCTCAACTTTTACAACAAGAAACAACATTGGATAGTCTTCCTGACCTTGATGCTGTTCAAGTTCTCCAAAAAGCTCGAAGCAATGAAAATTGGACTCCTGAGATGTATGGCCAGTTAAAAGAGTCTGCAATAGAAAAAAAACAATCTGCGGCTACGGTTGCTCGTAAGTACAAAGAGATGAATAAGGTTCTTGAAATTGAACGCACTGGAAAAGATACAACCTTATCCAAAGAGACCAATGCTCAACTTAAAAAATTAGAAAAAAATCTGAAAAATTTTGATGATGTTCCAGAAAAATTTCTAACTTATTTAGAAGAAATTGAAGGCTATCTACAGTCTTTAATTAAAGAGTAATTTCTATCTACAAAAGAGACTTTTTCTTATTCTTGTTTCTATTTTTGTTTTCGTCTGTGTTGGTTGATCAAGTTTAGTAATTGTGACTTCGTAACACAGAGGAGAACTTACCCAAACAAAAGATTCTACATTATTAATAAAAGGATAAAATCCTCCATCCCCACTCTTCCGAACCACTTTCTTTTCCTTCCAACGATATTGAATGTGTCTTATCTTCTTAAGAAGTTCTCCATCACTATCACGATTAAAGTAAAAATGGATTTCTTTTTCTGATCCCTTTGTTTCTTCTACAAGTTGAGCAGACTGATATTCTCTTTCAAATAAACTCAAAAAAATAAGATATTGTTCTTGAAAGAGAGCTTGTTCAGTAAGTTTATTAGTAACTTTTTGTAGTTGAGGTGTATGCAAAGAAAAAAGAGCAAATGCAATACTCAAAATAGAAAGAGTGACAAAAATTTCTAACAAACTGAAACCATTACTCTTGATAGATTCTCCACTCAATTTTCTTCCCTATAGTTGTTTGTGCTTGAATGAATCCAACATTAATTTTTTGGTCATTTTTTTCCCACTTAATTGACAAAAGAAATAAGTCTTTGGGTTTATCTCCATTTTTAAAAAAAGGAAATTGCTCACTTCTCTGATAAGTAGTTTCCTGCTTAGGAAGTAATTCTTGATGTTGGTAAGTACTTTCAATTAAATGTAACCATTTGTGTGTTTCTGTATTTTGAATGCTTGCTTGAACTCCTGATCGAACTAATTGGCTTCCTAATCCTAAAAAAACACTTAAAATGACTAAACTCACTAAAACTTCAATGAGTGTTATTCCTTGTTGTAAGCTCTTGGTTTGAAAAATTTCCATTTAATAAACTAATAGTGAAAATTTGGAAGTAATATTGATTTTGAATTAAAATACTTCTTGGACTTGCAGATCCAGATGAGTAAAAATACATATATTGATCTTGAGAGCAAGTATTGGTGTCTTTATTTATTGCAACACAAATTAAAATATTTTGATTTTCGGTAATTTTACTTTCTTCAATTTGAGTTGAATTTTGAGCTATGATTTCAACTTGAACAGATTTTTCTAAAAATATAATTTTTGTTTTATAATTTTTAGAAATCGCTAAAAACCGTAAACTTTGTAATTTGTTTTGAACTTGTCTTCTTGCAAGTTCAATCTCTTTCTTTTGAAGATAAACTGTAAATTTTGGAATAACTAAACTTGTAATAATTGATATGAGTATTAAAGTTACAATAACTTCAAATAAGCTAAATCCTTTGGGTTTCATAATAAAAAAAGCCCTTGAATTAAAAGAGCTTTATCTTAATTTGAAATGTTAATTTAAAATTAAATGTGAATATCCTTCTTGCTCAAGAAATTCAGGGTATTTTCGGAAAGCAGGTTTTAATATTGGTAACAGTTTTAATCCTTTAGGTAGCCTTCCTCGTGTTGTGATCTTTTTCTGTGTTAATGCTACAAGTATATTTACTTCTCCATGCCAAAAAGCATGAGCAAAATCTGCATCCATTGTCATTGTTAATTCTATGTTGCCTTGAAAATCACCTTCAATAACTTTTACTTCATCACCAGCAGCATCAATTGTAATTTGAGCTTCTGGATTGGTGAGCATGAATTGAATACATAAATTAGATTTTAGTAATGCTTGGTTTATTTCACTATCTTCTTTTAAAATATTGATGAATTTTGCAAGTACATTATAAACCGATTTTGAATCTTTAAATGATTTTTTATTTTGTTTGTGTTTTCGTTGTCGATTTAAAGATTGAAATTCTTCTTCAGAGACAGGAAGAGGATCTATTTTTTGGTTAAATAGTTTATGAACAATATCATAAACAGCTTCCTCTTTTGGCTCTCTTGGATTGTACAGCATACAACTATCTTCCATTGCATGTTCTACCACTTCATTAATGGCATTTAAATTATCTGTAATTCCTGCTTCCTTTAGATTCAAAGGCATTTGAGTAAGGTAAGCAATTTTTCGGTTTAGTTGTCGAATTTTTATAATCCCTGCTCGTGCTGTTTTCTTTTCTAGCCAATAATCAATAAAACGAGCTTTATCGAGAATTTTAGTAAAACTTTCGATATTAAATTTTCGGAAAAAGCTTTGTCCACCTTCAATAACTTGACTCTGTTTTACACCCATTGCTCTGGCAATGCTGGCGTATCGGCTTACTCTAGTTTCAAGATTATATTCCATTACTTCTGGAAGAACTAAGGCATTCGCTAATCCATGTGGGATATGGTAAACACCACCAAGTGCATGAGAAATACCATGAACCATTCCAACCATTGAATGAGAATAGGCAATTCCAGCAAGAAAACTTCCGACCTGCATTGCTCCCCTTGCTTCTAAATCTCTAGGGTTTTCGCAAGCAATTAAAATATTCTTGGTGATTAATTTAATTGCATGAATTGCAAGGGCATCAGTTGCAGGAGACCATTCTTTATCAACATAAGCTTCAATTGCATGAGTTAGTGCATCCATTCCAGTGATTGCAGTTAACTTGGCTGGCATTGATACTGTAATTGTAGGATCAAGAATTGCCATTTTAGGAAGGAATTGATGCTCAGCAAATGGAAGTTTCACATTATGCTCAGAATCAAGAATCAGAGCCATTTTGGTTACTTCTGATCCTGTTCCTGCTGTAGTTGGAATAAAGATTGATGGGAATAATTGTTCTGTATCATCAAGTAGGTAAGATCCCATGTGGTCATGAATGTTTCCACCTTTGACCATTAATAAATTTGCCACCTTAGCTGTATCAATAACACTTCCTCCACCAACAGCAATGAACATATCACAATCATGTTCTTTCGCCATTTCTGCACACTCTTCAACCGTATGAAGTAATGAGTTTGGTGGAACTTTGTCATAAGTACAAACAATTTGAATGTTTGTTCCTTTAAAACCTTGAACAATTTGTTCTATAGGGGCTACTTTTTCGAGATTCTGATCTGTTACCAAAATTGCTTTTCGTTCACCAAAATGCCGAATTGATTCTCCAATATTAGAGAGAATATGGCTTCCATAAATAAGCTTGGTTGGTAGTGAAAATTCAAAATATTCTGGTAACATAAATATTTTTTAAATGAATTAGAATTAAAATAGATACTTTTTGACTATAGATAAGTTGCGGATTCTATAGCACAAATTTAAAATAAACCCAATGGTAATTCTGGAGTATTTTAATTAATTTTAATAAATTCATAGATATATCTATGGATAAATAATGTATTTTGAAAGAAACAAAAAACCCTTGATCTTTAGGTAACAAGGGCTTCATGAGGTATTTTACTTTTTGAGGACTCTAGCAGAACATGTTTTATAGGAAGGCTGAAAAGAATATTTATCAAATGAAGGGTGGGTCAATTGATTTACTTCTACATAATGCATTGGAATAAAAATTTGTCCAATTTGCATTTTATTGGAAATCATAGCTCTTGCTTTTATTTTTCCTCGTGGAGATTCTACAGCAACCCACGAATTTGCAGAAATCCCAATTTCTTTTGCATCATGTGGATGAATTTCAACATAAATATCTTTTGCTGCAAGTTTCTGTAAAACTGCGGAATTTCTAGTCCTTGTTTGAGTATGCCATTGAACTGAAC
>JBNMNM010000084.1:0-9540 GCA_051275585.1 bacterium
ATTGATCTTTCAAAAAACATAAAGAGAATACAGCTGTAAAACGGAGTAGTTTATCCAAAAATCTAGGATAGATTGTTCGGAAAACTATAAATCCTCCCTCATTTTTTTAAATAAAAATCATGCCATGACTAAAAAAAGTCTAAAAGGAGAATTGCTGGGTATGGGTATGAAAAAATATGTAATTGTGCTTTTTTTCTGTTTGATTTCTCCATTTAATTTTGTATTAGGAGAAGAAATTAAGGTGGGAGTTTTAGATTTCCCTCCTTTTTATCAAGTGAAAAAAGGGAAAAAACCAGTAAATCGAATTCAATTATATGAGGTAACAAAACATACAAATTCATTAAGGATGTTGAAAAAAAGGAGAGCACCATACCTTTTAAATTATACAGGTCCAGTTTCAATTGCATTAAAAAAACGGAAGATCAAAAATCTTAAATCAGATCAATTTTTAAAAATTAATCTGTATATGATGATTCCTAAAAGAGTGAAAAATGCAAAAGAAATGATGCGACGTTTAGAACGTGCATACAAAGCATTAAAAAGAAAAGGGAAGGCTTAGATTGATCAAACAAAAGAGTGAGATTCAATCACTCTTTTGTTTTGCTATTATATTTTGAAATTTCGATGATACCGCAAACAATAATTGTATAATTGTTTTTCTTGAGCATTTAAGAATCGGATTTGCTGAGACCAATTGATAATATAATCTGCAAATAAAGGTTGGCTGTAACCAAGTTGGACAACAATTTTATAAAAAAATTCTTTTTCCAATTCAGTTTCATCTCTTCGTAATGCAATTAATCGTGCAATTTTTATTAAAGCTTGGAAGGAGGAATTTTTGTCTTTGTAATCTAATTGAAGTCCATTGATATCATGAAGAGGACGAAATTTGTTTAAGTTAGTTAGCGTAGTTTCTAACTTTTTTACATACTCTTTTCCATTGAGAATCTGAATAAAATGATACATCTCTGCGTGATATTCTGAAGGAGTATCTCGAATAATCGCCACTTCAATATTAAAAACCCATTTCTCTAAATTAAATTTTCCAATTCGTGGAATAAAAGTTTCTTTTGCCTGTTGTTCGAGTTTTTCAGATTCTTCATTAATTCGAGCATGACCAATTGCCCAGTCCAAAACAGAAGGAATTATTTCTTTTGAAAATCCGAGTAATTTAGCAAATTGATATAAACTTTGTCCTTCTTGAAGAACAATCATTCCATCAGTAGCTGCTATTTTTGCCAGTTGAAGTAAATAGCTTGAAGCTCGTTTCGAATCAATATCAATTTCTTGAAACTCTAGTGAGTTTCCAATGTTGCGTAATTCTTGTTTAATTAAGTCATGAACTGTTTCATTGATTCCTAAAAGACCTAAGCTTTTACGGCTTTGGATCAAATCAAGTTCTGAAGATGCAATTCTTTGATCAGATAGGATAATATTAACAATTGCCCTAGCTAACCACTGGTCAAGTTCTGATTGCTCTGGTTCAAACATTTTTTATACACACTAAATAAAGAATAAAATTTTTGATCTTTTTGAGAAGTGCTATAATAGATTGTTAAAATAGAGTCTAGGAATCGACTCTATTCTAACATAAAGGAGAAGCTACCGAAAAAATATTCGAGTTAAAGTTAAAAAGATAAATGAGATAATATAAAAAATTTAGTGATGGTTTAATCCTCGAAACTGATCTCGGCGAATTTCTCTTAGAAACTCTTTTAATAACTCTAATTGCTGAGCAACTAAAGCATGATCAACTTCTAAAGATGCATTTTCTAAAAGGTCTAATGTATCACATAAATTTTCCTGAACCGTACGAAGTTGAGTAATAATGTTAACGTCAATATCAGGATCATTTTTTAAGAGATTTAATAAAATTTCCCGGCTATCTTCCATTAACTCTAAGCCTTTAGATCGTAGCTTTGTCCCGACTTCATCCTTGTGAAATTGTTCTTGTTCTGTAATAAGCTCCGCACAAAGAGCCTCATAAAGTTCTTCAAAAATACGGTTTTGAGCTTCACTCAAGTCACGAATAGGAAAATAATGGAAAATATGATCCAATAATTTTTCTAGAGAAGTATCACGTCCCTTAAGCATTTCATTGATAATATAAGCACGAAGTGTTGTGCTATCTAAATCACAATGACCTGTACTTAAAAGGTCATCAATTGTTTCACATCGTCCATCAGAAATCAGATGTTCATTAAGAATATTGAATACTACTTCTTCATCATCTTGATTTTTTGCACTTAAAAAAGCAGACTCCTGAAAACTACAGATATGCAAACTATTATTATTTGAAATTAGTTTGGGCCATCCTGTAGGAGCAACTTCTGGATATTTACCTTGATTTTCTAATCGAGCATAACAATCTAAAATTCCTTTGACTGGAAATGATTGTTCTCCTGTTTCCATGATATAATCATGAATATCATCTAGAATCAAATGATCAGCAGTTAAGCTATCTTTTTTCTCTGAAAAAAAGACTTCTCGTGAAATCGGAAGAATTTCAATAGTTCCTTTCAAATAATCTTTAACCCGAATTTCAAATTGATCACCTTCTTGAATGTTGTGTTCATCATAAAAACTTTGAACATCAAATGCAGGAGTTAAAAACTCTTCAATCGCATCAACATCAAAATGATATGGATCAACAGCCTCTAGAACGCTAAAGATTTCTGAAGAACTAAGTAAATTATAGTATGGATTCAGATGTTCAATAGAAGATTCGTATAAAATCAATTCTTGTTCTTTTCCCTTCCAGTGAAGATTGACCTCACTAGGCGGAACAAAGAAAGATACCCATGGATAAAAACGATGTCCTGGAATTAAAATTCCATTTTCTATCTCTTCTTCTGTTGGATAAACACGAAAGGAACGGTTCTCAAATAAGTATCTTGCAGGATAGTAAGTCGGGTTAGGACTATGAACTACTCCAAGATTAAAACTTTCATTGAGTATTCGTTGAATGTGATCTTCTGGCTGCGGATTACGTAAATAACAGTGTTGTTTGATTTCATTCACAATCCACGAGAATGAGAAGGGAAAAGCTGCTTCGGTCTCTATGAGTAACATTGCATCATAAAGACCCAACTTTTCATCAGGCCAATCAAAAAAATTTTGAGGATGTTTGTTTCCTATGATCATTTATGAACAGGAATTAAGATTTTGAGAGGTCGTTACATGCAGCAAAAATCAATTCAAAAAGTTCTTTAATATCACCTTCTTCAATACAGCTAAATGCAACTCGAAGATCAGTACTACCAAGAGAAATTGTTCCAACTCCATATTGATCTAGAAGATGGAGACGAAGTGTATTTGCATCAATGTTTTTTAATTTCAGACACATAAAATAGCCTGAATTAAATGGATAGTAAGTCCAATGTTCTGCAAATTTTTCTTGTTCAAGAACTTCTTTTGTTTTATTTGCCCGCCCCTTCATGATTAAATATTTTTCATGTTGGTTTTGGCTATAATCAGGGTCTTCTAGAAGTTTCTCAATGATAGATTGAGAAGCCTGAGGACAATTAGAAATTGTTCCTCGAATAATTCCCATCACTTTTTTTTCTAAAGCAGTATATAGAGCTTCAGTGTTATTCGATTTTGTTCCAAAAGTGATAAATCCTGTACGAAAACCCCATGCGAAGTTTTCTTTTGTTGCACCATCTAGTTTAATTGCAAGTACATTTTCATGAACATCTGCAAGTTTTCCAAAAAGAGATTCTTTTAAAGAATCCTCAAAGAATAATCCAAAGTACGCATCATCAGAAACAGTAACAATCTCAGTTCCCTTTTCTGCTTGAGCTTGGATAATGCTCACAATTTTATCACCTTCTTCCACACTTGGAGTATATCCAGTTGGATTATTTGGAAAATTTAGAAGGATAATAACTTTACTTTGTTTTTCTGCAATTTCTTTTAATTTTTGCTCAAAACCATCACAGTTAAACTGATCATTTGCATTGAATAAAGGAAAAGTATCAATTTTTCCATTTCTTCGAGTACAGAAAGTAAGTCGGTAATTTCCCCAAAGTTTATCAGGAGATAAAAGAACATCGTCCTTATCTACAAATAAATCAGCAATGATACTTAAACCATGAGTTAAAGCACTGGTAACAACAGGGTTACTAATTGTTTTTTCTTTTAAACTTGGATTTTCACGAATCATTTTCTCTTTCCAAAGAGAACGTAACTTTGGACGACCTGCTGGTGGTGCGTAAGGATAAATCTCAGCAATTGTTAAATCATCGCTGAAAAATTTACGAGTAACAGGCAGATACATTGGAGCTCCACCTTCAGTAGCAATTCCAATCGTAGCATTAAATTTATGAGCTTTTTCCTTTGCTTCAGCACTTTGGCTTAAAATTCCTTTTGGAAAGAAAAGTTCCTTTCCTAACTCAGATAACAAAGAGTATGAGGCACCAGATGCTGATTGAATTTGTTCGTTTAGTTCAGAGGCCAATGGATTCATTTCTGAAAAATCTCCCTAATACATCATGAAACGTGTTGTGATGGTGGGTAATAAAAGCAAAATCACCTTTCCCTGAAGAAAGGATTATGTCAAACCCTAAATTGCGTACTTTTCTTGAAAGTATTGTGATGCAATTGGAGTTAGATACGGCTTTAGATTAAATCGAATTAATTGTAGTCCTTCTTCCCAAATTTGTTCTGTCATTTCATTTTGTTCTAACTCAAGAAAAACTTGCCAGTTTTGTCCTAGAATTAAATAACTGCATGTAAAAAATCGTAAGGTGCTTTCAGACATCTCTTTAAACACACCAATAGTCATAAAATGCGTAATTTTTTCTGATAGATGAGTAATTTGTCTTTCATGAAATTTCTGTTCTTCTTTCTTTAGAACAGGATCGTTGTTCATTAGAATTGAACGTTCTCTTGGAAAAAATCGGTATTTCCAAATACTTTGAAAAAGACAGTTAATTCGTTCATCCAGAAAAATAATTGCTTGATCCAACTGCTCAGGGGGCAATTCCATTGGTTCTGGAAGAATTGGTTGAATTAATTCTGAATGAATATAGCGAATAATTTCTTCTTTATTTCGAAAATGATAATACAAACTTCCAGGACTTACCTCTGCTTTTGCTGCAATATGATTTGTTGTAATTGTTGTAGAGCAATGAGTGTTAAATAATTCAATTGCTGCTTGAACAATTTTTTCTTTTGCCTTCATCAAATCTCGCGTTGTGTTTCCATCTCTTCTAAAGTTGGTCTTTTATGTCCTAAATTATAAAGGAAATAGGGAATCCCACCTAAAAGATTTACAATTAATTGAATGATAATAAAAAGGTTGAAAATATCAGCCCCATTTTGAAAACCAACTAACTTATAGAGGGATTGAAAAGCTACATGGCCTACTCCAATTCCACCAGGAGCAATTGGAATTGCAGTTGAGATTAAACCAATTGGCATAACCAGAAGTTGTTTTCCAAGAGCAATTTCTGAGAAGCCACCTACATTAGTGACCATAAAAAATATAGATGCTACCGAAGTATGAACAAGAACCGAAATTATTAATGTAAAAAACAGAGTTCCTTTATGGTGTTCATAAATTTTAAAGGATTGATATACTTTTAATGTAATTCTTTTTAATGGCAGTTTATTAAGAATATGAATGATTGGATCTTTTCCTTCTTTAAATGGAAAAAGAACAATAACATAAAAAACAATTACACCAAGAAAAAGAGCACAAATAAAAAGCCCAATGGGTTGTAGTGCCTTTGTTTCTAAAACCGTTGAAAACTGAATAACCAACCCAATAAAAGCCATAATGATAAGACCAAAAAGTCCTGTAAATCGGTCAATCAAAAGGGTCGTAAGAATTCTGGCTCTTGAACTGTTTTCAAGATGTTTTACAACATAAAAACCTTTTATAACATCCCCACTAACTGCACCAGGAAGGGAGGAGTTAAAGAAATTTCCAATCCATGTTAAAGCAATGGTTCGAGGCATTTTTAAGGGAAGTTCTGCACCTTGTAAAAATAGCTTCCAACGAAGTGAACTTAGTGGAAGAACAATAAATAATAAAATAGAAAATGCTGTAAAAAAGAGTGCAGGTCTTTCAATATAAATTCGAAGTTTACTTAGATCTAATTGTCCACCTTGAATAAGGTAATAGAAGATTCCAACAGTAAATAAAATTTTTAGAATAGTAAGTGTATATTTTTTTATTTTTGAAGATTGCATATAAAATTTATCAAGAATGTTCCTTTGAAAACCTCTTCCTTCAGGCGGAGGATGAAAAAGGAACCAATTTGTGAATGGTTTGGCTGACAACGAGAAGCCGAACACTGATTTTTCCACTAACCTAAATTACACACAATCCAGATCGATGCTGGAGAACAATCACATCTGAGATTTTTGCTACTTTCTTCAAACCTTTCATTTTTAAATATTTTCCAGAATTTTGAATTCCTGAAGCTATTTGCTTTTGTCCTTTGTAGCTCACAATATCCCCTGACTTAATTAAGTACTGTTGTCTTTGAATCGAACGTCTACCTTTCGATATTTTGTGACCTCGATAAGTATGCAAATTCTCACTACTCAAATTCTTGTTTCGCTTTGTCCTTCCACAAAAAGTGTCCTTTCCTGAAACTTTTTTCCCTGTTCGAAGATCCAAGTACTTTGCATCATAGAATTTCTCAATGGATCTTCTGTGTCTTCGAATCTGCTCAAAATCTGTAGATTCAGCACGAACTTGAGACTTGCCACCACCAATCACAAATGCATCATTTTTGTGAGTCTTCTCCAAACCCTGCTCTAATCGAGACAACTTGGTCACATACCCAAAAGTGACCTCAGGATCAAATCTTTCAATAATCCGCTTCACCACGATATTTATAATTGTAGCACTATTCAACTTCTTTTGAACTGGCTTCAGCCCATACAGCTTAACACTCGGTTGATGATTTGCAGGGGAATGACATTTAGTGCAAACCGTTAGTAAATTAGAGACTCGGTTTGTTCTATCCTTTTTCCAAAAACCAATGTGATGGACTTGAAGGATTATTTCTTTCGCCTTGTTTGTGCATCCTGGACATTGGCACTTATGACCATCCCTTGCTTTCACGTACATTTTCAGATTTTCGTATCCAAGTAACGCACCTTGTTGGTACAAAACTCCAGCAATATCTGGATTGTTAAGTCTAGCCATATCAAAGTTAGCTTTCTCTAAAATAAATGTCTTGATTGGCAGAATTTCGAAAAGCTTCTCAATCAACTTAAAGTGAGCATCAACTCGGTGAATCACAGATGGTGCAAGATCTCTATCCTTCTCTCTATTACTGAATCTCGGTTGTCTAAATCTTACTCTCGATCTCCGATTCCTACGATAAGAAGATCTTTCTTCTAGTCTTTCTGAGATGCCAGCAAGTAGTTTTAACTCACCTGAGACCACCTCGTCCTTTTCTGTGACTACGGAATATCCTACTTCCTTAGCACCTGGATCTAGCCTTAGCGTAAGCTCTTGAAGGAACTCAGTGCTATGCTGGTTTAACTGGATACAAAACGGAGTTCGGCTATGAATTCTAGCCCTTCCACTTTCCAATAGAATCCTTGTTTTACGAGGACTTGTTGGCATGAGTGGTTCACCTCTCATGCTGAGTACAAAAACTTTCATAACTTTGTGTTGGTTAGTGATTAATTTCACTCTCGTCCGAAAACGAGTGGTTTCCCTCGGCAATGATATCAAGTGGTTTTTAAAACGGCGGACTTCGCCTAACCCTGTAGCGATGTTTACATCCGTTCCGCAGTGTTTGGAGCTGGGAAAACCCCAAAGTGCCTATCTATTCACTCGTATCGTAGGATCTTAAATTTTAAGACCCTGAGCCTAATCAACTGGGCTTGCATCTTTTCACAAGCCCCGTCCTTTCTTCAGGTCGGGGTAGTTGACTATCGGATGAACCAAATACGATGTTTTTTTCGAAGTTTATTTAAATAGTTTGTTTGTTGCTGGTCATTGTATTTATGAGCACTACTTACAGCGGTATAAATATTTCCACCATAGAAAGCAATGGAGAAAAAACCAAAAACGACTCCTAGCTCATGTTGTTTAGAGTGAATAGCATTATATGTCGCCCATGCAAACAAGGATGTTAGAAAAAAGGCTTGAGTTCCTTCCCAGTAACGTCTGCTATAAAAACTACCTGCTCCTGGAATGATTGCTGATAAACTACCCGCAAGAAATGGTGATTTTTCATCAATATCTTTTCTTTGATTCCATTGCTTTGAAAAATCTTGAAATGCACTCGCACCAGGAAATCCTGAAGGTGTTTGTTTAAAATGATGAACAGCTTTTTGAATATTTTCTTTGCGTAATGTAAAAGGATATTCTTTTTGGTGCTCAAGAAGTGAAACGCCAAACAGAGAGTTTACTTCAAAAAAAAGTTCTTCTTTTGGAGTTACTTTTTTTAATAACAGTTCCCAATAATTAATTGCTTCTTTGAAACTTCCGCCAGCCATATATGATTTACCAAGCTGGATTTTTGCTTGGTTTTTATGCCGACTAGTTGGAAAATAGAATTGTAACCGCTTATATTCTGAAATTGCACGATAGAATTCATTTTTTTGATATAAATGGTTTGCATAGTTGAAAACTTCATCATCATCAAGAACAAGTTCTTCTGCAAACAAAGGTTTAGTTGAGGTAAGAATTAATAAAAAGAGCAGAAATTTTTTAAAAAAACACAAAAATGTTATGTTTTTAGCAAATTGAGCAATAAACAATTTTGGCAACCTTGATAGAAACTATGACAGCACTCTTCATGAATTTGAATTAGTCCTTGATAAAAACTAAGGTTTTTTCTGAACTGAATTTCTGATTTTTTCAAGTCTAAGCGTTCTTCAATAAAACGAGTTTTTTGATTTGCACCTTCATTTGGAAGAAGTAAAAAAATCTTAAAAATGATTTTTGGAAATTCTTCATAATGAGGGTTTTTTGAAAGTTCATGCACTTGATGATAAGCATAAAAAAAAGGAAGAATTGCATTAGCTAAAATAATTCTTTGTTGGTTTGTTCCAATCAGTTTGATTTGACTCTTTTGTTGTTTTGAGCCATTTTTCAAACTTAAAAAATTCCCTAAAATTTCCCATGTTGGTTGAGGGAAAAAGGAGTTAAGTTTTTTATTAAGAATTGAAATTTTAGGTTTATTCGAATTTGTGACTTCTTGACATTGAGTTAAAAACTCAAACCATGATTTTAGTAATCCTTGAAACTTTGTTTGATCAAGGTGGTAAAAGATCCCAAGTAAACGTCGCTCTGGAGTATTTTGTGGACGAAAGTTTCCTCGTGAATATTTTTTAATTACAGATTCATTTTCAAGTGATTGCCAGTGTTGAGTCCATAAACTCCACTCTCTTCTTAGTTCATCGTGAACCTCTAGACTAGAAATATGATCGAATAAACCAAAAGCTCCAAACCATCGACTCAGGAGTTCTTCTCTGGCTTGTCTAGGAGGTTGAGAAAGAAAGTTTTTTAAGAATGAATAAGGATAATGAAAAGCTAATTTTTGGCTTTCAGGACGAACTGAG
>JBNMNM010000085.1:0-9528 GCA_051275585.1 bacterium
AAGTTAACCAACAATTATAATAATCAAATGAAAATTGAAAATTTATCTGCTGGAGTTACAGGATTTATTGATATTCTTGGCTTTGGTGAAAAAGTTAAAAATGCTGATACTTTTGAGGATATTGAAAAAATAGAATCTGATATCAAGGTGATTCAAGAAAATTTTGGTTTTAAAAATAAATCTAAATTAGAAACGGCGACTCAGGAGAGGTCTAATAAAACGGTTTTAGCTTTTTCTGACTGTGTTATTATTAATATTCCTTTAGAATCTGAAGCTACAAAATACAGTGGTGATTTCAATCCATTAATGAGCGAAATAGATGATTTTGGGATGGCACAAGGAGCTTGTGTTCAAGAATCACTATTTTTAAGAGGAGGTTTAGAGTTAGACTGGTGGTATCAAGAAGATTCAACATTGATTAGTAAAGGTTTAGTCGCAGCAGTAAAAAGGGAAGAAAGTGCAAATTTTCCTATTATAGCGATTTGTGATAAATTTTATGAATACTTCGCAAATCATGAGCACCGAAAACAATATATGAAAGAAATTGATCCTATTGAGACATTGTTTCGAAAATATACAGATGGTGAAAATAAATTTCACTATATTGACTACATTTCTATCTCTTTAAATTCATTAGATTGGGCAGACTCTAAAGAACAGTTTGATAATGTTAAAAAAGCTACATCTGAGGAAAAAGAAAAAATTATGAGTATTGGTTTAGATCATAATAGAAAAAAGTGGTTAACTACACATGCAAGGAATATTGAAGAAGCTGTAAAAAATACTGGAAGTAATAAAGTAAAGGAAAAATATAGGTGGTTAGCGAAATATCACAATGAAGTTGCACCATTATATAGTTCGGATGAAAATTGTTTATGCAATGTGTAGCTTTTCAATATCATCATGTTTTTTGTTCAGACTTTAATAAAAAATATGAAATATCTAGTTATTATATCTGATTCAGATTGTTGTTTATTTCTTGTACCAAAGATTACACCCTTATAAAATTGGACTTGTGTTCGATTTCTTGAACCGATAATTCTAAGGATAGTTACTTCTCTGAAGAGTGACTTTTATCTGGTTTTAAGATCTGACACAGGATTCTAAAGGGGTCGCTCCCGAAGCCAATAGATAAAAAAGCTTTTTGGTGAAGTTTAGCAAGCCGTTTACTGCGAATTTACGGCCTATGGTGTGTGTCCACCGCTGAACTTCACTAAAAGGCTTTTTTTTTGTTTTAAAAAGGTTGCTTAGAAAAAGTTTGGCGGTGCTTAACCCCTTTATATTCAGGTAGGGGGGAAGATGTATTTATCAAAAAATCAGACCAATAGAAAAAAAGAGAAATCAAATCCCCCCTCTTTTTCTTCATCGAATGAATTCACCGATGAAGATTATGCCAGCCTTCACATCACAGACGAAACCATCAGTTCGATCATCAACGGCTACAAGTTTGATGAAACCTTTCCAAAGAAAAAACCAACTAAAGGGGCTAAAGTCAGATCGTATGCTCTGCATGTGCCCAACTTTTCAAAGAAGCCAAATCAAAACTAAGTAGAGAACATTAAATATTTTAGAAAATGATTTACAGGTTATGCAAAAAATAAAAGTAAATGGTAGTGTCTCATCACTGTCTTTTGAAATTTAAACTGAACTAAATTCTTTATATTTAGGCGATTATGAGAAAAAAAGTATCTTACTTTGCTAAAATTATTTCCTTATTTTGTTTTCTTTTTAGTGTCTCCATTTGTTCTGTACAGGCTGGTTGGTATTCTTCAGGAATTTTTGAATTCCAAGTAAATGAAGAATGGGAAATTAAAAAATGGGGATCAAACTCAGGGACGTTAAAAATAACTCAAAAAATTAGTCCAGATAATTATTTAGGATTACTCTCAATCACTGCGATTGGATTAGATCCAGTAGCAGGAATGAAAATTAAGAATATATTTCAAACAGTTACACTTAAAGTTGAGGATAATAAAGAAGTAAAAATAACTGGAGTTAGTATTAAAGGGAGTAAGCAATCATCTCTGACTAAATTTTTTCTGACCATTTCAAATGATGAGCTATTGCAAGGACGTGTAGAGAATTTAAAAGAGAATGTAGATAAAACTATTTTTTTAACCAAGCAAACACCTAAGAGCCTTAAAGCAAGAAAAACTATTTCATCAAATCAACTAATCAGTAGTTGGTTTCTTTCTAAGGAATTCCTAAAAAAAATAAAGTCTGAACAAATATTGGTAAAAAGTCTGATATTTTCATTTCAGGATAAAAACATCCTTAGAGTTGAGGGTATCTTGAAAGCAGATTCATTTTTAGTAACATTAAAATTTGATGGAAAATGGGGAATGAAGTCGAGTTATTTGGTGATGTCATTATCAAATATGCAAGTCAAAACTAGTGTAGAAGGTATGGACTCCGAGCTTTATAGAGCATTAGCAGAACAACTGGGTAGTGTATTAATTAAGGAGCAAATTAATCCTATGTTTAAGCAAGTCGTTGGAAAGCAAATGATTGTAAAAATATCTGAAATTTCTGACTCAAAAATAAGTGGAGTAATGAAAAATATAGATTTTGATTTATACAAAAAAAAATAAAAAAAGCTTTTATGTAACTACTTTAGAGAAAGTAATTTATTCAAAATAGAGCTGATTTTTGTAAAGGCTGCCTGTGAACAGGCAGTATAAAAAAAGACTGAATTACAGATCTTCACTCCATTTTAAATATAATTTTTTCCATAGGAGCTAATTGGGCTTGTTCTATTAGCTTATACATATATTGGGTTATCTTGGATCGCCTTTGTATTTCTAAAAAATGGATTTTTACCTTCAAACCTTTGTGTTCAATGTTCACATTTTTTATTTCTTGTTTTCCTCTCACTAATTTAATTCTCGCTACTTCTGTCAGTGGAATATTTCTACCTTGAGAATTTTTAATATTCATAGAGAGTATATTTTTTTTTCGTGGAGGAGCACACATTTTAGAATATATTCTAAATCTATATTTCTCAGGCTGATCTTGGAAATCATACTTTGAATAAGAATCGCTTATTATTTTTTTAATCGTTTTAAGTGGAATCTTGTAATAAGAAAGTTTTTTCTTCTCAACTTCTAATATAAATTGTCTTTGATCGATGCTATTACACTTGTTGATTTAACAAATTTGCTTTTCTTAACCTCTTTTTTTATATGGTTCCAACGTGTACATGGGTCAACAGAATCAATAACCAAAAAAATAGAATCTAATTTTTGGAAATAAAAAATTAAGTTCATCGGATCTATATTTTTAAGAGTCTTATAACTATAGTAGTAGGAATTAGGTTTGTCCTAAAACAGTTTTTGAGGGCATGTGTATTGCCTCAAAAAAGAATTTAGAACATCTAAAGCCCTCTAAATTTGCAATTAATTGCAAATAAAAAACGGGGCAAAGTTCAAGCCAAGACAAACCTAATTCCTACTACTATATCTGTATATTTTCATCAAAAATTAAAATTAGTAAAGAAGCTTATTTAACAACTAATCTATTTTTTTATAGATTTATGAAGTAGAAAACGTTTCCTAAAAAAAGGCATTGAGTACTCATATAAACCTCTATTATTCATTTTTTTTTACTATTTGAAATACTGTAATCATTAATGCTACTTATTCAACCAAACTTTAGAAGGTCTGGTATCTATATAGTATCTGAGGAAGTTCTTATGAAATTTTACCAAAACATGAATATTGGAATAAAGATATCAATTGGTTTTACAATTGTTGGTATTCTTCTTTTAGTAATTGTCTTTCGATATTCTAACGCAGTTAAGGAAGTAGTTCATGAATATGAGGTGCTTTTAAACTCTCCTATCAAGTTAAAAGAATATGCTCTAAAAGCTGATGAACATATGTTAGAAGCAAAGTTTTTAGAAACCACGTTCTTGAACCAAAAAAAGGCGTCACAAATTGAGTTAGTATTAGAAGAAATTGATACTGTTCAAAAAAATGTTCAGGCCATGCAAACTTTACTGCTAAAGGATGAACATAAGGCAGAGGCAATATCAATATTGCAAAATTTAAAAAAATATTACAACTTTTTTCAAGAGATTGCACAAGCAGAAAAAGATAAAGGATTAACACCTAATTTAAGTTATCAAGGAAGTTTTCGACGTGCTGCTCATACGCTAGAGGCAAATATAAAAAAATATCAATCAGATCAATTACTGTTTCTGTTAGCTAAAACTCGAAGTAATGAAAAAAGTTACCTCCTTGAAAAAACATCCTACCGAATGAAAGAAGTCAAACGTTCAATAATAGACTTGATTAAAGAAATTAAAAACTCACAACTTGAAGAACAAATAAAAACAATCCTTACTACAAAAATTCAAGTTTATGAGCAAAACTTAATTCAATCTGTAAGACAATCAAGACAGCGTCGCTTCAAAAAAACCTATCAAACAGAAATTCAATCAATAAGAAAAATCCTTGAAAGTAGACAGATAACACAGTTAGCACAAAAATACTTAATGCTTCGTGGCCATGAGAAAGATTATTTATTACGAAGTCAAAATAAGTATATTCAACGCACAAATAAGTCGATTCAAATTATTAATAATAGCATTTTGAATTCTCAAATAAACCAAGCTGAAAAAAATCGCTTAGTATCGATTACTCAAAGGTACCAAAAAGATTTCCAGCTTTTAGTCGAGCAAAATAAAAAAATTAAAAACCTTAAACTTAAGATTCAAAAAATTACATCCAAAATTTCACCTCTACTAAAAAAACATGCAAATCTTGCGGAAGTGACTGTACAGGCAATGACGAAAAAGACAAAGAAACATGCAGAATTTGAAGGTAAAATTGCATTACTTGTCAGTTTAATTGCACTAATAATTGCTATTTTACTAGCAATTATCACTACTCGGTCAATCTCACGTCCATTATACAGTGTAGTACAAGTCGCAAATGGAATTGCAGAAGGAAATTTTGATCAAAAATTAGTTCTTGATCGAAAAGATGAAGTTGGTGATTTGTTCAATGCAATGCATAATATGATGAAAAAAGTGCAACAAATCACAGAAGATATTCAAGAAATTACAAATGCAATAACCAATGGAATATTAAATAAAAGAGCTGATTCCACTCAATATAGTGGCGGGTTTGCCGATGTTATTTTAGGAGTAAATGAAACAATTGAAGCACTAACAGTACCTCTAAACACAGCTGCAAACTATATTGAAAAAATTGCACAAGGGGATATTCCTGAAGAAATCACAGCCACATATCAAGGTGATTTTAGTCACCTTAAAAACAATATTAATCAACTAATTCAGGCAACCAAACAAATTACACATATTGCTAGCAGTATTGCACAAGGAGACTTATGTGTTACAGTTCAAGAACGTTCAGAAAATGATAAGTTAATGCAAGCATTAAAAACTATGATTTCTGGGTTAAGTCAAATTACAACAGAGGTTAAAACTGTTGCACAAAATATTACGGCTGGGAGTCATGAATTAAGTTCCTCTTCTCAACAACTAGCCGAAGGAAGTTCAGAACAAGCAGCTTCTGCTGAAGAAACATCTGCTGCTGTTGAGCAAATGTCATCGAATATCCAGCAAAATACAGATAATGCACAACAAACAGAAGCTCTTGCAAAAAGAGCCGCTAGTGATGCTCAAAAAAGTGGTGTTGCTGTTCTTGAAACAGTACAAGCCATGAAAAAAATTGCAGAGAAAAACTACATTGTTGCTGAGATTGCTCGTCAAACAAATATGTTAGCATTGAATGCAGCAATTGAAGCTGCCCGAGCAAGAGAACATGGAAAAGGCTTTGCTGTTGTAGCATCTGAAGTGAGAAAATTAGCCGAAAATAGCCAAGTTGCTGCTGCTGAAATTAGTCAACTTTCTTTAACTAGTTCTGATGTTGCAGAAGGTGCAGGTTCTCTTTTAGAGTCATTAGTACCTGATATCCGACAAACCTCTGATCTTATTCAAGAAATTAGTTCTTCTAGTCGAGAGCAAAGCACAGGTATTGAGCAAATCAATCTTTCAGTTCAACAGCTTGATCAAGTTATTCAAAAAAATGCGGCTTCCTCAGAAGAAATTGCAGCAACAGCAGAAGAACTATCAGCTCAAGCAACCCATCTACAAAAGGTAATTTCTTTCTTTAAGACAAAAGAAGAACCATTGTTACAACATAATGATTCTAATAAAAAAATAATATTTGGAGGGAATAACCGTTTGGTTTCTCCAAAGAAAAAAATCTTGCTTGAGCAGGATTCTCAACATTCAGGGTTTCTTGTTGATTTGGACGATGACGATTCAAATTTTGAGCGTCATTAAAACTATTCGCTGTTCAAATTAGATTCAAATAAAATACATCTGGCTTCCACTGCTAAGGAACGGCTGAAAAATAACTTATACAACTTTATTTTTCCAAGTGTTTAGTCTCATTATTAACTAGATGGGATTTGTATAAGTTATTCTTTTTCTAACCCTAAGCGTCTTTAAATGCTTAGTTTGGAAGCCTTTTTTTTTATAAAATCAAATCAAATACTTAGTAATAATGAAATCTACAAAATTAATTTTTGTTCGTCATGGTGAAACACTTTGGAATGAAGAAGAACGAATCCAAGGTCATGCTGATAGTGATTTAAATGAAGTCGGTTTAGCTCAAGCAGTTAAAATTGGAAATCGATTTAAAGATGAAGATTTTGATGTCATTTTTAGTAGTGATTTAAAACGTGCACAAATGACAGCAAAACAAATCACACAACATACAAAACACAAACTTCAACTAGAGCCTCGGTTTCGTGAACGGCATCATGGAGTTTTTCAAGGGTTAACAAAAACTGAAATTCTTGAGAAATATTCTACAGAGTATGAAAAATATCTTTCTGATGATCCTAACTATATCATTCCAAATGGAGAGAGTATTACACAAAAAACAGAGCGGATTATTTCAGCGGTTAATGAAATCACTAAACAATACGAAGGTAAAAAAATTGTTATTGTTACTCATGGTGGTGTGTTAGACTCTATTTTTCGTCATGCGTTTCAAATGTCATTAGCTTCAATCCGACAGTTTAGTATATTTAATGCGAGTATCAACAGCTTTGAAATTTCTAATCAATTTTGGAAATTATTATCGTGGGGAGATATTACTCACCTTGAGGGATTACCTGTAAAAGATGGCACAAAATTAGTGGTTTAAGCTAATTATGCAAGGATTTTTTTTCCTAATTTATGGTTTAAAAAGAGTGGAGGGGCTGTTTTTCAAATCCAATAAAACAAAAGGGGAAGAGAGCTATGTTCAGCAAACTAAGTATTCACATAAAGCTAATTTTATTAACAATTCTAAGCTCAACTCTTTTAGTGTTAGTTGGTGGGATTACATGGATCAACATTAAAAATACAGAAAAAGAATGGAAACAATACCTAACAATTGTTCATAAAAAACAACAACACTTAACAAAAATTCGTTCTCTGATGGGATATGGTGGTGGAATCCATCTTTTCAAAAATTATGTTTTACGAAGACAACATAAATACTATCTTCGTTACCAAAAGAAAGCGAATTTAACAATTCAAAGTATCCAATCTTATCGCAGTTTAAGTTCGTTAACAGAGAAAGAAAACGAAGCTCTAAAGAAGGTTACTGAACTTGTTGAACGATATCGAACAGCAACCAACACAGCAAAAAAATTATTTGCGAAAAACCGTGAAACTCATCAGGTTGATTCCGTCATTAAAATTAATGATTCTCCATATATAAAAGCACTTTCAATACTTACAAAAGAACTAGAGTTAGCAACAAATCAAAAATCAAATGCTGTAACAACGATTGTCAAAAATACGATTTTGACACTTATGATAATTATTCCAATTGCAGTTATTTTTATGATTGGTCTTGGTTTCTTCATCAGAAAAAGCATTACAGACCCTCTTGATAAAGCAGCTTCTATTGCAAAACAATTATCAGAAGGAGATTTATCAATTCATTTTGATGAAACTTATTATGGTGAAGTGGGTAAAGTACTTTCTGCAATGAAGGCTATGGCTGGAAAGGTTCAGGAGGTCATTCAAAATGTAAAAATTGTGGCTCATGAAATTCAAAGCAATAGCCAATTAATCACAAGTAATGTAACACAACTTTCAACAGGAACAGATCAGCAATCAACTTCCATTGAAGAAACATCAGCATCAATTGAAGAAATGAACGCTAACATTTCTCATAATTCTAATAACACAAAACAGACATCAGAAACTGCAGGAAAAGCCGCAGTTTACGCTCAAAATGTAGGAACGATTGTTCGTGAAGCTGTTGGTGAAATGGAAAAAATTGCAGGAAAAATTGGAATTATTGAAGAAATCGCACGACAAACAAATTTATTAGCTTTAAATGCTGCAATTGAAGCCGCAAGAGCTGGAGAATCAGGAAAAGGATTTGCGGTAGTTGCCTCTGAAGAGCTTGCGGAGCGTAGTCAAAAATCAGCAACAGAGATTACTGGTTTGTCACAACAATCAGTAAAAGTTTCTGAAAAAGCAGGAGCGATGTTAGCTCAAATGATCCCTGAAATCGAAAAAAATTCAAATTTAATTCAGGAAGTGAGCACAGCAACTCACGAGCAACAATATGGATTACAACAAATCAGTCAAGCAATTCACCTTCTTGATTCTGTAATTCAAGATAATGTAGTGGTAGGAAACACAATGAGAAAAGTAAGTAACGAACTCTCTCAAAAAGCAAACTTACTTCAACATGCAATTGGTTTCTTCAAAACAGATAATACTACACAACCAACAAATACTCCTATTTCGAATACATTGTTTATTGAACCACAAAGTTCAAATTTTTAAATTATTGGTGATGTTAAGCATATGAAAACAATTGGAATTCTAGGCGGTGGAAACATGGGTACCGCAATGGCAAAAGGAATGATTGAAAAAGGAATTTTCAATAGTTCTCAAATGACCATTATTGAAAAATCTGAAGAACGAATTCAAATATTACAAAAAGAACTTGCTGGATGTAATATTATTCAAGATTTGGATACTATATCTACAATTCCAGAGGTTTTGTTGCTCGCAACGAAACCACAAGGTGTAAGTGATGTATATGCTTTATTAAATGGAAAACTACAAAGTTCTACACTAGTTGTTTCAATCATGGCTGGAATCTCTCTTGGTGATATGGGAAGCAACCTTGCTCCTGCTCAAATTATTCGAGTGATGCCTAATACTCCTTCAGCTATTGGGCTTGGAATGTCTGTTTTTTGTGGATTGGATAATGTCACAAAAGAAAATTTTAAAATTACAGAAGACATTTTAAACGCAATCGGACAATCTTTCCAAGTCGAAGAGGAAAGAATGATTGATGCAACCACTGCAATATCTGGAAGTGGCCCTGCATATGTATTCTATCTTGCAGAAGCAATGATGGAAGGCGCTAAGAAATTTGGATTTAATGAAGAACAAGCTCACCTTTTGGCAGAACAAACCCTCTTAGGTGCAGCTTCATTAATCAAAGCTACAGGGAAAAATCCAACTCAATTACG
>JBNMNM010000086.1:0-9326 GCA_051275585.1 bacterium
TATGATAATTTTTAACGAATGGTATTTTTTATAATAATTTTGATTTTTTTAAGCAAAATAGTGAAAACGCTCAATAAGGTAAGGGGATATTTTAGCTGATGTTACTTTCTTTAAATCGTCTTTAAACTTTGTCGTTTCTGATTTTAATTGATCCTGAGGAAGAGTATCAGCCACAGGAGAAAGATAGACGATATCAGAGGGAGATAAATTCATTTTTTGAATTACCTGAACTGTTTCTAAACGATGTTCCTCTTTGCTTGCAGAGCCTGATACTCCAACTAAAACCGTGATGGCAGTTCGAATTCCAGCTTGATTCTGAAGCTTGATCATTTCGATAATGGAATCAATATCTCCTTTTTTTCCTAATTCTTCTCGAAGTTTTTTTTGTCCAGTCTCAAGGCCAATCGTAACATGTTCAAGACCATACTGTTTTAACTCTTGATAATCCTCCAAAGTTCTTTTTGGGCAATGATCTGGATCTAGAAAAGTTGCAATTCCTTTTTTAGGCGTTCCAAATTCTTCACGAATGAGTTTTAAAATTGGAATTATCTTTTTTTGAGAAAGAGATAAGGCACTTGCAGATCCTAAGAAAATTCCATCACTAGAATTTAAGGCTTTTCCCCAGAACTGAATTAATTGTTGAATATGTTGCTCAAACTCTCGAGCAGGAAGAACTCGGAAAGTTTTATTTTGGTAAAAAGCACAAAAATTACACTGACTATTAGGACATCCAATTGCAGGTTGAATCACAAAGTTTTTATATCGATCAGGAGGAAGAATTGGAATTGGTTCAGGGTAAACCAAAGAGAAATGTTTTTTCTCTTTTTGATAGAGTTCAAATGTCCATTCTAAAGCAGTGTTGATTTCTGTGATTAAATTTTCTTTTATTCCTCGGACTCCATGTAAAGAAATAGAAGCGGTTTCAATATCAACTAGGATTTTTTGAAGGCCTTTTTGAACTTGTTGAAAAATTGTTGCTTCTTGTTCAAGAGTATAAATTTGATATTGAGTTTTGATTTTTTCAACAACTTGTCCCTCAATTGTTCTTCGGTAGGTGATAGCACCATTACGGAATGTTCCCCAACGCCCTTCTCGATCAAAACGAATTAGATAACCATCAGGTGATTCAATAGTAGTATCAAAATTTCCAATTCGTGCTTTAAAAAAATCGTCTGGAATGCTCATAGTTTTTAGTCAGAAAACAGGTTGATAGCGGAAATTGTTGGCTATTGCTTGCCAAGATGTTACCAGTTTATGCAAGAAAATTTTTCTCTAAATATTCCTTTGTATTCTGTTTGATTATGAGCTCTTTAAATTCAAAAAAATACCCGTTGTTACCAGAAGTTCAATCTTTTCTTAATGAAGTGCCTAAAATTGAATTACACTTACATTTAGAAGGATCAATTACTCCACAACGGTGGCACTCTTTAATTCATAAACATCAAAATCAAGAGTTTTTGCATTGTTCTGTTGAAGATTTAAAAAAACGATACCAATTTGTATCGTTTATGGATTTTATTCAAATTTATGCAGCAGTTGTTCGGAATTTAAAACAGATTGATGATTTTTATGATATCACGAAAGATTTATTAGAAAATTTAGTTTTGCAAAATATTCGTTACTGTGAAGTGATGTTTACTCCGTGGTTTTTTACTCGTAACGGTTTAGATCTTCATGAAATTTTGCAAGAGATTGATAGAGCAGCAAAAGAGATGGAGAAGTCTCATCAAATCGAAATGAAGTTAATTTTTGATGGTCCTCGAAATTTTGGAGTGGATGTTGTTCAAGAAGTATTTGAAATGGCGACTCAAGATAAAACAGGAAGAGTTATTGGTGTTGGACTTGGTGGGGATGAAAAAAATTATCCCGCAGAATGGTTTCAAAAACCATTTGAATTTGCTCATGCACATGGATTAAAGGCAACAGCTCATGCTGGCGAAACCGCAGGTGAAGAGTCTATTATCAATGCAATCGAAAAATTAAAGGTAGAACGACTAGGTCATGCTTTAGGAATTCAAAAAAGTTCACGAGCAGAAGAGTTAATTCAGAAAAAAGGAATAACTTTAGATTTATGTCCAACCAGTAATGTTTGTACGAGAGTTTTGCCTCAAGTGGAAAATCATCCTTTTTTAAATTATTTCAAAGAAGGATACAGTATAACTTTAAATTCAGATGACCCCACTTTTTTTCATACAAATTTAAAAAAAGAATATGAGTTAATTGCTAGAATGCATCAGCTCACAATCCCTCAAATTACTCAAATTCTTCGGAATTCAGTAGAGGGAAGTTTTTTAACAAAGGAGAAAAAAGATAATTACCTGTTTGAAATCTTACAAATTTCTGATAAATGGATTTCAACACATGTGAACAGAATTTAGAAAATTTTTAAATTGAAGTTTTACGCCATTTGATAATCTTATTCGAGTGTAAGGTAAGGAATGAACAAATTAAGTATTAAAGACCTTGAAGTTAAAGGCCAAAAAGTTTTTCTTAGAGTTGATTTTAATGTGCCTTTAGATAGTGAACAAAATGTTACTGATGCAACTCGGATCAAAGCTGCATTACCAACAATTCAATATCTATTGGATAATGGAGCGAGATTAATTCTAGTTTCTCATTTAGGACGACCAAAAGGAAAGTCAGTTGATACTCTTTCTTTACGACCTGTAGCTACAGCTCTTGAAGCTTTATTAGGACGACCAGTTCGTTTTTCTTCTCAAGTTCTTGGTGATGTTGCAAAAACTGCAATTGATACTCTTGAAAATGGTGACTGTATTCTTCTTGAGAATATTCGATTCTTTCCTGAAGAAGAAAAAAATGATGCTCAATTTGCAAAAGAATTAGCTTCTCTTGCTGATAAATATGTAAATGATGCATTTGGAACTGCTCATCGTGCTCATGCTTCTACAGAAGGAGTTGCTCGATATTTTGATGATGCAGCATGTGGATTCTTAATTCAAAAAGAATTAAAATTCTTAGGAAGTGCTGTAGAAACTCCAAAAGCACCTTTTTGTGCAATTCTTGGAGGAGCGAAAGTTTCTGATAAGATTCCAGTAATCACTCGTCTTTTAGACAAAGCAGATGATATTTTGATTGGTGGTGGAATGGCTTATACATTCTTACACGTTCAAGGTCATACTATTGGTGCATCAATGCTTGATTCTGATAGCATCGAAATTGCAAAAGAAATTTTAGCAAAAGCGAAAAAATTAGGAAAAAATATCCATCTTCCTGTTGATCATCATGTTGCTGAAACTTTTTCAAATGATGCAAAAGATCAATTTACAGGAATTGATATTCCAGATGGATTTATGGCTCTTGATATTGGTCCAAAAACAATTGAAGCATACCAAAAAGTGATTAATAATGCTCAAACTGTAATTTGGAATGGTCCAATGGGAGTTTTTGAGTTTGAGAATTATCAAGCTGGATCATTCTCAATTGCTGAAGCAATGGCAGTAAATGAAGGAACAACTATTGTAGGTGGTGGAGATTCTGTTGCAGCAGTTAACCTGATTAATAAAGGTGCTGAAATGGATCACGTATCTACTGGTGGTGGAGCTTCTTTAGAATTCTTAGAAGGAAAAATTCTTCCAGGAATCGAAGCACTAGCTACAAAATAAAAAAAATTCATCCAACAAAATCAAACTATAATTTAAAGCATTGAAGAATTAATATGGCACGGAAAACGATTATCGCAGGAAACTGGAAAATGAACCTTCTTCCAGATCAAGCAAAAGAATTAGTAAACGGTGTAAAAGAAGGATATTCACTTCAACCAGATTTGGAAGTTGTCTTTTTTCCACAAAATCTTCTTTTAGGGAAAGTTTTGAATTGGACTCAAAACTCACCACTTCAAGTTGGATCTCAAAACTGCTATGATAAAATTTCAGGTGCTTATACTGGTGAGAACTCTCCTGAGTTAATCCGAGAACTAGGTTGTACTTACAGCTTACTTGGTCATTCAGAACGACGAGAATATTTTAACGAAACTAACGAGTTTGTTGCAAGCAAAGCAAAAATTTCTGCTGCTTATGGACTTCGACCATTAGTTTGTGTTGGTGAGACTCTTGAAGAAAGAGAAGCTGGAACACACTTTGATAAAATCAAAGCTCAAGTAAAAGCTGTTTATGATGTATTTGAAGTTGAAGATTACCCAACTCTTGTATTTGCTTATGAGCCAATCTGGGCAATCGGAACTGGAAAAACTGCATCTCCTGAGCAAGCTGATGAAGTTCACAAGTTTATCCGTGATCAAATTGCAGAATTCTCAAGTGCAGAAGTTGCAGCGTCTACAAGTATTCTTTATGGTGGAAGTGCAAAGCCTAGTAATGCAAAAGAGTTATTGAGCAAAAAAGATATTGACGGACTACTTGTTGGTGGTGCATCACTCAAAAATTCTGACTTTTGTGGTATTATTAAAGCTTATTCTGAGTAAAGGTTAGCTGAATGTTTGGATTTTTGATCGCAATTCATATTATTGTTGCTCTAAGTTTAATTTTTATTGTGTTGTTACAAGCTGGACGAGGTGCTGACTTAGGTGCTGCGTTTGGAAGTGTTGGACAAGCAAATAATCTTCGTGGTGCAGCAAGCTTTATGAGCAAGTTCACTACAAGTCTTGCTATTACCTTCATGTTGACTTCGTTAGTATTAGCGTGGATGTCAACAAACAGATATCGATCTGTTGCAGGTGAGAAGTTTAAACAAAAACAAACAACAACAAGTAAAACAAAAAAGAGCAATACTGAGTCTACTCTTAAGAAAGAGAAGACTGGGACGAGTGAAACTACAGGGCAAAAAGCTCTAGAGAAAAAAGCGTCTCAAACTGGAACTGAAACTACTGCTCCAGCAAAAAAAGCAACAACAGAGAGTAGTACTCAAGGTTCAACAAGTACTCAGCAAAATCAAGGCTCGGCAACGGGTTCTACAACATCAGGTTCAAGTACTGGATCAACAAGTTCTACTGGTTCTACAACTAGTGGATCAAGTTCAAGTACTGGACAGTAGAAATTAAAAAGCTATTTGTTAAAAAGGTACTTCCTTTTACTAACAAATAGCTTTTTTATTTTTTACAGTGTCTTTTTCATTCTTTAATAAAAAGGCTGTTGTTTTTCTTCTCTTTCAAAGTCCAAATTCCTTGGATTGAAATAAAATTTCTTAGATAAAAATAACCTATTTGCCTCCTATGAATATTCTAGTTGTTGGTGCAGGTGGGCGAGAGCATGCCCTCGTTTGGAAGTGTAAACAAAGTCCTAAAGTTGATAAAATCTTTGTTACACCTGGAAATGGTGGAATTGAAACTCTTGCTGGCCGTTGGAACACTACCGATCATGATGAAATCATTTCTTTAGTAAAACAAAATAGTGTTGATCTTGTGATTATTGGACAAGATGACTATTTAGTTGATGGCCTTGTTGATAAATTAGAGGCTGAAGGAATCAAGGTATTTGGTCCCAAAAAATATGCGGCCCAGTTAGAGGGAAGCAAATCTTTTGCAAAAAATTTCATGAAAAAATATCAAATTCCAACTGCGGGATATGATGTTTTTGAAGATTTTGAGGATGCAAAACAGTTTCTTGATACTTTACAACCTCCTTATGTTTTAAAAGCTGATGGTCTTGCTGCTGGAAAAGGTGTTCTAATTTGTGAAAACAAAGAGGATGCAATTGCAGGGCTTCAAAAAATTATGGTGGATAAAGCATTTGGATCTGCTGGAAACCAAGTTGTAATTGAAGAATTTTTAGAAGGAGAAGAGGCATCATTTTTCATTTTTACAGATGGAAAAGATTTTGTTGTAATGCCTACTCTTCAAGATCACAAACGACAACTAGAGTTAGATCAAGGGCCTAATACTGGTGGAATGGGATGTTATTCACCTGCTCCGATTGTGACTCCAGAAGTTGAAGCACAAGTAATTAAAGATGTGGTCAAGCCTGCTATTGAAGGAATGGCTTCTGAAGGATGTCCTTACAAAGGAGTTCTTTATATCGGTCTTATGATCGACAGTGGATATGCACGAGTGGTTGAATTCAACTCTCGTTTTGGTGATCCAGAATGTCAGCCTTTAATGATGTTACTTGATTCTGATATGGTTGAAATTGCAGAAGCTGTAGCTGATGAAAATCTTGGTGAACTTAATGTTCAGTGGAAAAAACAAGCGGCTGCATGTGTGATTCTAGCATCTGGTGGATATCCAAATGCTTATGCAAAAGGTCATACAATTCAAGGTTTGGAAGATGTAGAAAGTGATGATACTCAAATGGTTTTCCATGCGGGAACAAACCGAGATCAGAACAGATACACTACAAATGGTGGACGAGTTTTAGGTGTAACTACTCTTGGTGATGATATGCCAAGTGCTCTAAAACTTGCTTATGAAAATGCAAATCAAATTTCTTGGAAAGATCATCAATATCGTCGTGACATTGGATTAAAAGGGTTAAAGAGGATGACTTCAGAAAGAAAAGGCGAAATTCAAGTAGCTATTGTGATGGGTTCTATCTCAGATAAAAAAATTGCAGAAAAGGCAACTAAGATTTTTGATCAATTTGGAATTGGTTATAAAGTTTATGTTTCATCTGCTCATCGAACTCCAGAGCGAACAAGAGAAATTATTAGTAGCTCTATCAAGAATGGTGTTGAAGTAATTATTGCCATTGCTGGAATGGCGGCTCATTTACCTGGAGTAATTGCAGCAGATGCACAAATTCCTGTAATTGGAGTTCCTGTAAATTCTGGTGCTTATGCTGGTCATGATGCTGTTCTTTCTGTCGTTCAAATGCCTCCTGGAATTCCTGTTGCAACTGTTGGTGTTGATCGAGGAGACAATGCTGCAATTTTAGCAGCTCAAATTCTTGGACTTAAATATCCAGAAATTCAGGCACAACATCAAGAATATCGTCTTGAAATGGAACAAAAAGTAATTGCTGCTCAGGCTGAACTTGATGAGGGATCATGCTAAAAACTGCTGTTTTTATTTCAGGCAGAGGAAGTAATTTACAGTCCGTAATTGATGGATGGAAAGATAAATCTCTTTCCATTGATTTGGCTCTTGTTGTTAGTAATATCGCAGGAGTGCAAGGTTTAGAGCGGGCAGAGAAAGAAAATATTTCAACAACAACAATTCCTCATAAAGATTATTCTTCACGAGAAGAATTTGAAAAAGTGCTTCATGAAAAACTTCAAGAAGCTGGTATTGAGTTTATTGTTCTTGCTGGTTTTATGCGGTTGTTGAGTCCTTGGTTTATTCAGCATTGGAAAGGAAAGATTATTAATATTCATCCTTCTTTACTTCCAGCTTTTCCAGGGCTTCATACACATCGTAAAGCAATTGAGTATGGTGTTAAATATAGTGGTTGTTCTGTTTTCTTTGTAGATGAAGGAGTAGATACAGGTGCGATTATTAATCAAGCCATTGTTTCTGTTTCTCCAGAAGATACAGAAGATGATTTAGCTCAAAGAATTTTAAAAGAAGAGCATCAGATTTTACCAGAAGCAATTGAGTTAGTTG
This sequence comes from bacterium, assembly GCA_051275585.1. Lineage (GTDB taxonomy): Bacteria > SAR324 > SAR324 > XYD2-FULL-50-16 > JBNMNM01 > JBNMNM01. Next base: position 7,511 of record JBNMNM010000086.1, read on the forward strand.
CAACAAAAAAAGTAACTCTAATCAATGGTAAAGTAGTTTATTCCTAGAGCTTGATTGTAAGAAATATAATTTTCTAGTGTACTCTTTATGAGTGGTTTGTTAGACGTACGAACGGCGTAGTGCCAAAAAAAAATTGTTGTAAGGAACAAAGATCATGAAGAAAATCGACTGGGTATATTTTCGTAAAAATTGTACAACTTGTAAAAAAGCTCAAGAATTTCTTGGAGAAAGAGAAATTGAAGTTGTCATTGATGCACGAAAGGAACGATTTACCCCAGAATCTGCTTGGGATTTGGTAAAATCTGCTCAAAAAATTTCAGTTACAAGAGGAAGTAAAAAGATAGTAACTTTTTCTCCTTCTGAAGATGAAAAAGAGCAAATTTTAAAAGTAATTATTGGCCCTAGTGGAAATTTACGAGCACCTACTTATCGAATCGGGGAAGAGTTTGTTGTTGGATTCAACCCTGAATTATATCAAGATATTTTTTGTTAGTTTGATTAAATTCCAAGTTAACTTCGTAAATCAGAGAAAAGCATGTCAACTGTAGTTGTTATTGGCTCCCAGTGGGGGGATGAAGGAAAAGGAAAGATTGTTGATATCCTAACCGAGAAAGCTGAAGCTGTTGTACGTTACCAAGGTGGTAACAATGCAGGGCATACAGTAATGTTTAGTGATAAAACTATTGTTCTTCATCTGATTCCATCTGGAATCCTTCATGAAAATAAAAAAAGTTTTATTGGTAATGGAGTTGTTGTTGATCTTGATGCTCTAATTAATGAAATAAATGAAGTTTTAGAGTTTGGTGTTGATTGTAATGGCCGACTCTTTGTTAGTGATTCTGCTCATGTGATTATGCCATATCACAAGCTGATGGATCAAGCTCGTGAAGCACGACTAAAAGGAAAAAAAATTGGTACAACTGGTCGAGGAATTGGACCAGCATACGAAGACAAAATTGGACGTATTGGAATTCGTTTAGTTGATATTGAAGAAACTGCTGACTTTAAAGAACGAGTCAAAAATATTGTTGCAGAAAAAAATGCTTACCTTGAAAAAATCTTAGGATTTGAAGGTGAACTTCTTCATCATGAAGTTGTTTATAGCGATTTAATTAAGAGCTATAATCAAATTAAACACCTTCTTGTAGATTGTTCCTTTGATGTGAACAAAATCATTGATGGTGGTGGACACGTTTTGTTTGAAGGTGCACAAGGAACTTTCCTTGATATTGATCATGGAACTTATCCATTTGTAACTTCTTCAAATACAACTGCTGGTGGTGCTTGTACAGGTGCTGGAGTTCCTCCAACAAAAATCAATAAGGTTCTAGGAATTGTAAAAGCTTACACAACTCGTGTGGGTTCTGGTCCATTCCCAAGTGAACTTAATGATGAAACTGGAAACTTCCTTCAAAGTGAAGGAAAAGAGTTTGGAGCAACGACTGGTAGAACTCGTCGCTGTGGTTGGTTTGATGCCGTTTTAGTAAAAGAAGCTGTTCGAATTAATGGCTTTACTGATCTTGCAATTACAAAACTTGATGTATTAGATAAATTAGAAACCATCAAAATTTGTGTTGAATATCAAGATAAAGACGGCAACAAATACGAAGCTCTTCCACACAAACAAGAACTTCAAGCTGATGTAGTTCCTATTTATGAAGAAATTGATGGATGGAACAGTAAAACTTTCGGAATTACTTCTTATGAAGAGCTTCCAGAAAAAGCAAAACTATATGTAAAACGACTCGAAGATTTGCTAAATGTAAAAGCTTCGATTATTTCAACTGGTCCAAAACGGGAAGAAACAATCATTGTT
>JBNMNM010000087.1:0-9209 GCA_051275585.1 bacterium
CATTTTATTGATTTTTTATTATAACCATTGTGAGATTAAAACCATGAGAGTTGAATATAATGCTCCTGTTATATTATCATTTACCTTCTTTGCTTTAGGACTTCAGGCTTTAGATTCCTTTACCCCAGGAATAGCAATATCAAAGAGCTTTTTTAGTGTTGGAACTAGTTTTAATTATGCAAATGCACTTGATTATTTTCGTGTTTTTTCTCATGTAGCAGGACATGGTAGCTGGGAGCATTTTATTGGAAATTTTACCTTTATTTTATTATTAGGGCCTATCTTAGAAGAAAAGTATGGATCAAAAAGAATGATTATCATGATTTTGGCTACAGCAATAATCACTGGAATCTTAAATATCTTATTTTTTCCTACAGGATTACTTGGAGCTAGTGGTGTTGTGTTTATGATGATTTTACTAAGTTCTTTTGGAAATTACCAAAAAGGAACCATTCCTCTAACATTTATTCTTGTTGCAACTTTCTTTATTGGGAAGGAGGTCTATAACTCCCTTGCATCAGATAATATTTCACAGTTTGCACATATTATTGGCGGTGTTTGTGGTAGCTTCTTTGGTTTTGGTTCTGTTATTCGAAGAGCTTAAAAATTTTAATTTGTTTCTAAAAAAGGCAAATTTTTTAGTTTCTTCAAAAAAAAAATCATGATATGGAAGATTGTCAATCTATATAGATATTCATCCATTCATTTTGGAGGCTAGGTTTGGATTCAAAAAGCTTTATTCCCGAAAATGAAAAAGTTCCTGTGATTGAAACTGGAATTGATGCGGTAACTGTTTATCAAAATGATGCCCTAATCTTAAGAAAAGGAGAGATTCACACAGAGAATGGACAATATCCAAAGCAAATTCAAATTACAAACCTACCCGTAACCATTGATAATGCTTCTGTAAAAGTTCAAGTAATTTCCTCTGATCAAAGTGACTCATCATTACCAACAGCAACAAGTATACATATTTCATTTAATACTTTTTCACAAACAATTCATGAACAAAAATCAACTCTAGATGAGAAAATTAAAAAACTAGAGCAAGAAAAGAGAAAATATCAAATTCATGTTAAAGAGCTTAAAAAAGCATTACGACGAGTAGAAACTTTACAAATTCATCGAAGACCACAACATGATGAAAAGGTAGCACCTTCTCCAAGTCCTCTATTAACTCGAATTGCACTGATGGAGTTTTATGTGCAACGACGGAATGATTTACGACAAGAAAAGAGAGAATTTGATCAAAGGTTAGAAAGTCTTGGGAAAACACTTTCTGAATTAAAAGAGCAACAACGACTATCAAATAAAAATCATCAGCCAAAAGATAACGAACTTTGTAAAACGATAACAATTCAATTAGATCATCAAGCTGTCGTTAGTGAAAAAGCTCAGATTGTACTTGAGTACTTCATTTATGGAGCTTCATGGACACCTGTTTATCAAATTCGGTTTGCAGATGGATTTGGTGCTCTTTCTCTTGGAATGAAAGCGATGGTTTGCCAACAAACTGGAGAGGATTGGAAGCAGGCACATATTACTCTTTCAACAGCATTAAAAGAAAGTTGGAGAGAGATTCCTAAATTATCAAGTTTAAGGATTGGTCGCCTGCAAAGAGAAAAGAAAGAAAAAGGTTGGAAAACATCACCTATAGGTTCAGAAACGCTTTATTCTGACTATGATTTATTCTCAAATGATTTAAAGAGAGTTCATTCACAAGAAAAAGAACATGAGATCAAAGGACTAATTTCTGAAACTTATGATGAAGTTGGTTTTGATGATTTTGGTGATGATAAAGAGTCTGGTGGAAGAGTTGGTGAAGTAATGGTTGGTGGACTTCCCCCTCAAGAAATAGACGAAGAAATGGATGAGGATCTATTTTTTGCTGATGAGAAAAAAGAGGAAGAAATACTAATGGCACCTTCTCCAAAATCAAAAAAAATGGCGATGGCTCCAGGCTTTTTGGGTGGCGGTGGAGGATATAGCGAGCCGAGAAAAAAAGTAACGCTAGAAGAACAATCACGGTCAATTGAACGAGGAATTTACACAGGTCAATCATCAATAATTGAACCGCAATTAAATTATGGGAACTTACAAATTCCATCATTTACAGATGAAAATAGAAACCATTTAAAAGTAGTTTCAGAAGTTCAAATCTATGAAGAGATTATTCAGCGTAGATATGTAAAGGCACAATATGCATTAGAGCAGGCACTTCCTATTAACTGCAAAAAGCCTTTTTCAAATGATGGTTTTGATTACTCTTTTCCTGCTGAAAATCGTGTAGATGTTCCTTCTGATGGGAATTACTATTCCATTTTACTCTCAAGTCAACAGATTGATGCCAAAATGCACTATGTTCTTGTACCAAGAGAGCAAAGTGATGCATTCCGATTTGTATCATTCCTTAATCCTTTGCATGCACCATTGTTAAATGGCCCTGTTGATATTTATATTGGAAAAGAATTTTTAATGACAAGTCATCTTCATACTGTACCGATTGATGGTGAGGTCAGTTTAGGCATTGGAGTAGAGCAAGCAATTAAAGTTGCTAGAAATACAGATTATCAGGAAAAAACTTCAGGAGTCTTAAGTGGTTTGTTACATCTAAATCATAAAGTTGATATTGAGGTTTTTAATCATCTTGATATTGCAGCAAATATTGAAATTCGAGAGCGAATTCCTGCTGTAAATCATGAAGAAGAGAATGTGAAATTTGAAATTGTAGATGTAAAACCACAATGGAAAAGTTTTTATCAAAAAGAAAATCCAGTAGAAGAAAGTTATCATTGGAAAATTATTGTTCCAAAGGGAGAATCTAAAAAATGTACTGTGAGCTATGAAATTCAACTGCCATCAAAATATGAACTTGTTGGAGGCAATCAAAGGGAGATTTAGATTATGGAAAAAATCATGAAAGTACACTTTGATGCTCCCATTACAGAAGTAACGGTTCAAGAGGATCGAGCAAAAATTAAACGAGTTGGAAAAGTTCATTTAGAGAGTGGTTCGTTTCGTCTAGTGATTGATGGAATTTCTCCTGTAATTGTGGATAAAACGTTGATCATTTCCCGTTCAAAAGGTTCCTCTGTTCGGATTGGAAGTCTATCTATTAAACGAGAAGTTCGTTCAGAAGAACAAAAAGCATCTGAAAATCATCAACAAATTACAAATAAAATCCAAGAGTTAACGAAGCAAAAAGAAGAGTTACGGCAAGAATCTGTTCTTATCAAAGAGCAGTATGTAATGCTGGAGAAAATCTCTAGTCAAACTCTAGAAGAGGTTTCTGTTGATGTAGCGTGGAATCAAGAGTTTGATAAAATGTTACAAAAAAAATTAGTTGAATTTGATTCTCAGCTCTTTAAATTTCAAGATGAAATTGTTCGACTTGAACAGAAAAAAGAGGATATTGAAGAACAAATTCATAAATTAACAACAATTAAGCAAACACTAGAAAATCCAAAAACATATCATACAGCATTAATTGAAGTGGATCTTTTTTCAGAAGATCCAAAGGAATGTGAACTGACTCTTGAGTATACAGTTCCAAATGCTTTTTGGAGACCACAACATTTAGCAAAATTAGATCATAACCAAGTTATTTGGAATATGAATGGATGTGTTTGGCAAAATACAGGTGAAGATTGGAATAATGTACAACTGTTCTTTTCAACACAACGTCCATCTTTAGGTATTGAACCTCCAATGTTATCAGCAGATTTTTTATCTTCTAAAATAAAGCCAAAAGAAGAAGTTGTTGAAACTAGGAGTCAAGAAATTCAAGATGTTGGATTGGGAACAGAAAACCATTCCCCTCAAAATGTAGATTCACAGGTTTTAGGCATTGATGATGGTGGGGTAGTACAAAATTTAAAAGCAAGTAAGTTAGCCAATGTACCAACAACAGGAACACCATTTCAGGTTACTATTCAAGAGTTTTATGCACCTGTAAAACAAGAGTTAATCTTAATGCCTGAGTTAGCAACAACCGCATTTTTTAAAACAGAGCAAACAAATCAGCTTAAAACTCCATTACTTGCAGGGCCTGTAACATTGGTTCGAAATGGAGGGTACATAGGACAAACAAGTATTTTATATATTGCTCCAAATGAAAAATTTGAAATTAGTTGGGGGCCAGATCCAGAACTTCGAGTTGATCGACAAACTCAACATAAAAAAGATAAAAGCAATATAATTTCTTCATGGGAGAGGACTCAATATCAAATTGAGTTACGAATTAGTAATCTTTCTTCGAAACCAAAAGAAATTCTGATGCAAGAGCGAATTCCTGTCTCTGAATTGGAAAAGGTACAAATTCAATTTGAAGAGGAAAAGGATTTGAATTTTGCTAAATATGATAAAAAGAATGGAATTTTAACATGGAAAGTAAAGCTAGAAGGATTTCAACATCAAGAAGTGACATTTCAATATCATATACGAAAGCATAAAGATATTGTTGGGATTTAGTAGAAAAGCTCTCTTTCCTTGAGAGCTTTCTCCTAAATTAGAATGTAAAACCAATACTAACTGTAATATATGGAAATGTTGTTAAACCTTTTAATTCATCTTCAATATTTTGTTCTTCTTCCTCAATCTGAGCATCTGTAACAGTAGTATAGACAGTTCTATCGATTGTAAGCTCTGCTTTTGCTGGAGCACCAGTAATTACACCAATTCCTAATCCACCAGATAATCCAAAGCTAGCCATCCAGTTCCATCCTATACCAATATTAGTAGCTTGTTCAGGAAAGGTTACTTTAACCGAATAGTCTGCACTTACTGTTGTTCCACTATCTCCAACCTGTTCTGTTCCTGATGCGACTAACTCCCAATTTCGGTTTACAGCACCTGCTTGAAGATAGAATGCACCACTGAAAGGAGAAACTCGCAAGATTGCCAGTTGTGTTTTTAAGTCAATAGTTCCTGTTACAGTACTATCACTTTGGTCTGATTCAAAATCAGTATTATATGCTGTTGCTTGTAATCCAATAAAAATATAATCTGTTAGATGAACTCCAAGATGAGCACCTACTCCTGTTGTTGCACCTAAGGCTTGAAGTTCAACCCAACCTTTTTCTTTTGCAAAACTTGATGTTGGTAAGGTTAACACTAATCCCAAAATTATTGTGATTAGTAAAATAAAATTCCTCTTCATACCCCTCCGATGTTTTGTTATGAGAAAAAGACTCTGAAATGATACTTTTTCTCTAAAACAGTTGAAATCTAAATTTCTCAATAAATATCTGATCAAAGAAAACTCAATTTCTTTGAAACGTATGACAGATAAACAACTTAGATTTCCAAATAGTAGGAGTATGTTAACTTTGAGATGAATCAATGTAAATAAAAAATACAAACCATTAAGTGGAAGCAAGTATTTACTATCATAGATGTAACTCTTTAAATTAAACTTAATTACATAAAAAATTATGAAAAAAATTCTATTTGTTTGCTTAGGAAATATTTGTCGTTCTCCTGCTGCTGAAGGTGTTTTTAACAAAATGCTCTCTGATAATCATCTTGAAAAAGAAATTAAATGTGATTCTGCTGGAATTATTGATCACCATCAAGGATCAAGAGCTGATTCTAGAATGATTCAACATGCAAAAAAAAGAGGATATAATTTAACAAGTATTTCAAGACCTGTTGTAAATGATGATTTTGATCAATTTGATATGATTATTGGAATGGACCATCAAAATATAGATGATTTAAGAGCAAAAGATTCACAAGGGAAGTATAAAGAAAAAATATTTTTAATGACCTCTTTTTGCAAAAAGCAAACAGAAGATGTCGTACCTGATCCTTATTATGGTGGTAATGACGGTTTTGAACTAGTACTCAATATTTTAGAAGATGCGTGTAAAGGGTTGTTAAAGGAAATAAATTAAAAATTAAACTTTTTATAGTAGATATAATTTTAAGATGAGTTATATCAGCTATTTTTACTATTTTTTTAGTTTGTTTAAAAAAGTATTTTCAGGTTCATTAGATTGATTATTCGGTTATGTTGTTATTTGAAGTTATTAATTCTTGCAAATGCAACATTTTTGTTGCATAAAAAAGAAAGCACCGCTATTTTATATTTAATTGTGGTTTTCGTTACAAGACTAAGGGTGATTTTATATCTGGTTATTTGTATTACATAACTAAACTAATAAAAAGTTATGATGAAAATATGAAGTTGTCTTTTTTGCTAAATTTGGCTTTTAGGTCGTCTGATGAATAGTATTAATGTTTCAAAGAATTATTATGATTTCGAAAAGTTAGCAGGAGTAATGGAGGGGTTGAAAAGCACTCTTCGGATTGCAGTGGTGTATGCTGGCAAAAGTAATCAAGGAGCATCAATTTTTGAAACGTTTAATCCTCGATCTTGGAAAAGCTACGAAGTTGCAGCGACAGATATTTATAATGCTCTGAAGGAATTAGGTTTTAAGCATGTATATTTATTTGCTGATGGAATGACATTACAAGAAGAATTAAAAAAGGAAAAAATTCATTTTGTTTGGTTAAATACAGGGGGAGTTCAAGGATATAATCCAATTAGTCATACTCCAGCATTATTGGAGTCACTCGGAATTCCTTATGTAGGACACAATCCATTAAATGCATCTTTGCTTGATAGTAAAGATACCTTTAAACGACAACTTGTTGGGTTAGGTTTAAAAACAGCTCCTTTTATTACTCATAATGAGATGATGAAAGGAAAATATAATCCAAAGAATAATCCTAATTTCAAAAAACAGTTTGGTGATTATCAAGGGCCATTTGTTGTAAAGCCATTTTCAGGTCGAGCATCACAACATGTACATTTTGTAGATAAAATCCAAGAGTTACCTTGGAGAATTAGTCAAGTTGCAGGAAAAATTAAAAGTACTGTTGTTGTTGAAAAATATTTAGAAGGAAGAGAATTTTGTATTTCAGTTTGTGGAAGAGTTCGATTTGTTGATGGAAAGTTACAAAATGATGATAAACCATTTGTTTTCTCTCCCATTGAACGAGTCTTAGAAAAAGATGAGCAGATCTTTACTTCAATGGATCAGAAAGCAATTACAAGCCGTAGAGTTCAATTATTATCAAAAGATGAAATAAAGCTACGTAAGCAGTTAGAAGAACTAGCAAATCAAGTATTTGATGAGTTCTCATTACAAACATTAGTACGTTTAGATGTGCGAGCTGATGAAAATGGAGAATTGAATATTTTAGAAGTGAATCCAAAGCCTGATTTAAAGAAACCAGATAATCAAGTCATTAATCTGGTAACCGTCAGTTTAGAAGATGAACACAATATGAGCTATAATGACTTAATTTATAGTTTACTTGCTGATCGGCTTCATTTTTTATTAAGCCACTATGGTGATGTAATTCAACATATTAGAGATTTGATTGAAAATAGAACAGAACCAGAATCTCTTTTGACTGTAAAATCAAAAGAAATTGTTTGGAATTAGTTCAAGTGAAAGTCAGATCAGAAAAAATACTTATTTACTCATAACGACTCAACTGTTTTGGGTCAAAAGCTTCTCTTACAGCTTCTCCTACAAAAGTAAATAAAGTCAGTACAATAATTGTTGCAATTGAAGGTGATAGTAGTATCCAAGGAGCATATTCAAAACTCTGCTGTCCTTTTTGTAATAATTCCCCCCAACTTGGAGTTGGAATCGGAAGTCCATAGCCTAAATAATCCAATCCAGTTAAAGCACCAATTCCATGAACCATTCGAAATGGAAATTTTGCAATGATTGGTACTAAGGAATTAGGTAGTAAATGCTTAAAAATAATCCGTAAATGACTTGCCCCCATTGAACGAGCCGCCTCGCAATATTGTCTACTTTTCTCCCGATACATTTCAGCCCGCATTAATGTTGTCATATCAGTCCATTCCACAAATGCAAAAATAAGAATTAAGAGAATTGCATTTGGTGTGACTAAAGCGGCAAGAATAATAATCAGGTACAAGCTTGGTAATGTTGCCCAAATTTCAACAATCCTTTGAAAAAATAGATCAAATAGACCACCAAAATATCCCATCAAACATCCAAAGAATATCCCTAGTCCTGTTGTAATCACATACAAAGAAAAAGAGAAAAAGATAGCAATGCGAAATCCATAAACAACACGAGCTAAAATATCTCGTCCATTTGCATCAGTACCTAATAAATGCTTAGTTTTCCATGATGGTGGAGCTGGCAGACTTGATAATGTAATATCGTTCTCAAGTGCTGAAAATGGAATTGGAGGCATTAAAATCCAATTATGATTCTTATTCTCAGTAAATTGATCTTGGAGTTGTCGGTAGTTGGCTTCGTATTCGTAATCTAACCCAAATGTTTTCCCTGGTTTGAAATCACTAATAAAAGGAAAAAACCATTGTTGATTATAACGAACTACAATTGCTTTATTTCCAATCATCATTTCTGTGATTGGTGGAATTGATCCTAGAATGATGATAAATAAAATTAAAAAGGAAATTGATCCTCTTTTAATTCCAATAAATTTTTGGATTCTTTGTTTTATAATAGGTGAAAGCATATTGTTTTATTGAAAACGAATCCGAGGGTCTATCAATGATAAACAAATATCAGAAAGAATATTACCAATTAAAAATAAGAGACTTGAAATAAAAAGAGTTCCTAACACAACAGGATAATCACGTTCAGTAACAGCTTGATAGCCAAGTAGTCCAAGTCCATCAATATTAAAGACTTTTTCAATCAAAAAAGATCCAGTTAGTACCAAACTAATGTTATGACCTAAACTTGCACCTAATGGAATAAAGGAGTTTCTTAAAACATGACGAATCAGAATTTTGCGATCTGATAATCCTTTTGCATAAGCAGTACGAACATAATCTGCACTAAGATTTTCCAATAACGAATTTTTCATTAAAATGGTCATGCTTGCAAAAGCACCAACAAGATAACACGTTAGTGGAAGAATCGAGTGATAAATTACATCCCAAGTTTTTTCCATACTTGAAAGGTCACTAAAATTTTCACTAGTAAACCCTTCAATGGGAAAAACTTCTTTTCGAATTCCAAAAAATACAAGTAAAAGTAAACCTAATACAAAAGGCGGAACTGCATAACCTGTAAAGATTACAACTGAGGTAGAACTATCAACCCATGTTTTATCTTTAATTGCTTTAATTATTCCTAATGGAATGCAAATTAGATATGTGAGAATTGTTGTAACAATTCCATAAT